>JAGCNQ010000213.1 GCA_017645845.1 Bacteroidaceae bacterium | reverse complement strand
CCAGTGGATTGTCGGTGGTGATTGCATTGATGTTCGTGCCAAGAATCAAGTCGGTGTTTGAAAGCCCATTACCTGCAGCAATAGTCAGTTTGGGTTGATTCTCGATATCAGTATTTGTATCATCATAATATGTCACAGTGATAGTTCCTTCGAAGTTTGAAGCTGACACGTTAGGGCAGATGGCACCAAAAGCTTCTGCATCGCCTTGCTTAGCAAAGGCATCGCTAGTAACCTTGAAACTGATGGCAGTGATATCATAGCCGGGAACAGTCTCGTACATGCCGACACGTACTTGTGACAGCGAGTTGCGAAACTTCATTGTGGCGTTGCCACCATAAGCATTCTTTGCAGTACGATCATTACCTGCGGTCTTTTCAATAACATTACGGTCAGAGAAGTAGAGATCGGTGAGACTAGGATAGGTATTATCGCTGCCCTTTGTTAGCGTCACTTCATACCCCTTGTCATAAACCGAATTACCTGAAGTGGTCTTCTTAATCTTTACTAAACCATTTGTAATGTCATCAGGCTTGGCAGAAACTGCGGTGAAAACATAGTTTGATGCACCGTAGTCCCAGTACTTGATGGTCTGCACATCAGTAGTGGATGTGGTAATGCTCGCAGCATACTCAGTTGAATGTGTGTAACCTACATATTCCCAGTCCTTCGTATTAGAAGTGGTAGTATAAGCAGAGTTGGCTGCATAATTTACTTGGTAGTTTTGGAAAACAAGGTTGCCATCTGTAGGAGCAGAAGCAGAGATTTCATTCTTCTCTCCATACACAATGAATTGGTTATTTAGTTTTGCAGCTGCATCAGCCCCTTCGTTGTCTGCACGAGTGATAGAAGGTACATCAAAGTTAAAGGTGATAGGCGCATTTTCGTTAGCCTTGCCGAGTTCCTGGTCTCCAACGAACTCATCACTGGTACAACTGGCTAGTGCTATTAAAACCGTTGCGAGTAAAGAATACTTTTTCATTCTTTTGTTATTTTGTAGCCAAGTGGGGAGTCGAACCCCACCTGGCTTAAATTAGTTATTATTCAACAACTTTGATGACCTTGACAGCAAAGGTCGTGTTGTTAACTGTATACTTCTTGTAGTAGTATGTGCCTTCAACGGCCGTGCCAGTGGCAGCTGTGTAAGTACCATCTGCGTTCATGACGTAATAATCTGCAACATCATCACCTGTTGCAACGGTAATATTGGTATAAAGTTCGCCAGCAGTGCCATCAGCGACCTTATATACGTAAGCATAAGTGCCAGCAGCAGGCACGAACTCAGCAGCAGAACCAGCATCGACTGTGATGTCATTGCCATCAGCGCCTGGAACAACGGTGATTGATGCATCACTGGTAGCTTTCGTCAGTTCTATGCCATTACGGCCCGTGGTAACATCGCCTTCTGACGTTTCAATAATGTTCAAGGCATCCATAACAGTAGCCTCGCTAATTTCTGCAGTACCGGTCTTGGTTACGGTATAGAGCTGACCATTTGTGCCAAGGTCATCCTTCAGAGTGGATTCACTCATTACCTGAACATAGATGTTTGGTTCAGCAGCAGAAGCAGAGTACTCATCCTTGGTCACGTCATGTCCCTTCTGGTAGGTCGTGATAGAAGGAGTGGCAACAGTGGTAATAGTAGCCTGTGTGCCATCAACAGCATCCGTTACAATTGCATCGAAGGTGATAGGATAAAGTCCTGCAGGGTCTGTACCAACTTCTGTGCCAATAGTGCTTGTCCAACCATTGGTGTTGTCAGAAATCTTGAATACGTAAGTGTAAGCATAATTGGGCTTCCACTGCGTGAAGATGACAGGAACAAATGCTGTAGCACCATGAACAGTGATTTCCTCGCCTGAACCATCGATAGATTCAAGGGTATAATCTACACGAAGCTCAAGAACAGTGCCAGTTTCGTTGGGAAGAACAGTAAGATAATAATCGGTAGTTCCTGCATAGGATGCAGTTGGAAGAGTGCGGCCGAGCCAGATATCGCCATCGGTTTTTTCGTTTGCTTCCGCAGCCACATAGTTCAATTCGCCAAAATCCTTTGTCGTAGCTCCAGTTTCGCTATCGGCAGCGGCAAATGATACATGGGCTTTGTTGTAATCGGTTTTCTCTAAATTGGCAGAACCAATTGTTGGAAAGCTGACGGTCATTGTGCCATTTGCAAAGAACAAGTCTGTCGCAGCATCACCAGTAGAGAACAATGTAGCATTGGTCTCAGATGCACCAGTTGCTAATGTTGTAGTTGCATCGGTATAGAACTTCACATCCTTTACAGAGTAACCGGGAACAGTCTCATAGATGGCCATACGAACCTTTGTGCCAAGGCTACGGAAAGTCAGTTTCACAACATCCTGATATTTTGGCTGAGCAGGGGTCTGATCTTCTTTGTAATGTGTTACAAGGTCGGCAATATAGCACTTTGCAAGGTCTTCAGCAGAACCTTCAAGCGTGTAAGCTGCTGTGGTGAGGTTTTCTGCATCGATGGCAGTCGCAGTTACGCTTGTTGAGGAACCCAAGGAATAGGCAACATAATCATACTGCGATGTAGCATAGTCCCAGTATTTGATAGTCTGCGTATTACCAGCAATGCCAGAAGGATCTTCAGCAGTGATGCCTACATACTCCCAGTCATTGGTATTAGATTCAGTTGTACCCGCAGTGTTTGCAGCCCAGTTGACAAGATAGTTGTCAAATACAATGGTAGTGGCAGGAGATTCTGTCCCTTTGAAACCGCCGACAACAAACTGATTGTTTAAGAGATTTGCAGCGTCTGCTCCTACATGGTCAGCACGTGTAATACTTGATGTGCCAGTAGAGAAAAGGATCTGACCCTCTTTGTTGAGGGTTTCGGTCTTGTTTTCACCTACGAATTCGTCGCTGGTGCAGCTTGCCAGTGCAAGAGCTGCTAAAGCAATGAAGGAAAAATACTTTTTCATAATTAGAAAGATTTAATTGGTTTATAATAATATTAGAACAATCTTGTCTTTGTGTCCCTCTCCACGTGGGGGAGAGGGATTTATTTGATTACCTTGATTACCTTGTATGCTACGGCGCTTCCTGTGGTAAGGCGGATGATGTAGTAGCCCTCTTCTGTCGGAGTCAGGGTCGCCTTTAAGTCTGTTCCAAGCGAAGTCCAAGTGGCAGTTGCGTACTTGCTTGCTGCTTTGGCTTCCGTAATCTCTTCTGCCGAGAGGATGTAGTCCCAGGCTGTCGGAATAACACCATCTTCAGCAGTGATGATAATCTCCTCGCCGACCTTGTACTCGTCGTTGGTGGTTACATCACTTGTGGCTGAATAGGTAGTGATGGAAGGAGTGGTGACCACAGTAATGGTCTCCTGATTTTCCTCGACTTCATCAATGATAATAGCGTCGAAGGTGATTGGGAATAGTTCAGCAGGGTTCTCTGGATCGGGGTTGCCAGGGTTGTTTGGATCCTCAGGTGTTGGCACAGGATTGGATGGGTCGCCTTGGTCACCGTTAGGTGCATCGGGTTGATCAGGATAATCCGGATTCGGTACCAATGGAGCATCTGGGTTAGGAATGACATCATTCGGGTCATCAGAGTCTGGATCATCGATATATGGATTCGGATAGTTGGGATCTGGAACATAAGGAGGATCGATTTCTCCGTCACCATCTACGTCTGAAGGATCGTTGTCGCCACCACCATTGTCGGGATCTGGGTCACGACCAGGGCCGATTGTGACATCGCCGCCACCACCTTGGCCAGTATAACCATTGCTTCTGTCGCTGATCTTGAAGATGTAGGTGTAAGAATAGTTAGGCTTCCACTTCAAATACTCAACAGGTACGCTTACGTAAGCGTCACGTACATGAATCTCCTCACCACTTCCGTCGAGAGCGACGAGTGTATAATCTACACGCATCTGCATCTTCAACGAATTCTGCTCGTAAGGAAGAATAGGCTTGTAGTCGGAGGTCACACCTGGAGTGCCATCAATGGTGTACGAACCCTTGCCGAAGGTGGCCTCGCTGGCTGACGAGCCAATGAATGCCTTGACTTCGGAGTCGGAGATAGAGCCGTCGGCGGCAATGTATTTGTCAGACTGACCTGCCTTGGCGGCAGAAACAGAAGTGTAGTCAAGTTCGCCGAAAGTATTTGAGAAAGCGAGTTTGTTGGTAGCACCTGCAAAAGAAGTGACAGCTGCATTTGTGGCATCATCGTATGTTACCGAAAACTTGCCGGATGTTGGGAACGCAGAACCTACACCGACAGTCTTGCTGCCAGAAGGAGCACCGATATAGTAGAATACGAGGTCCTTGATGGCATAGCCGGGAACGGTCTCATAAAAACCGATACGCATCTGGGCTCCAAGACGGCGGAACTTGAAGGTCACGGTCTGATTGTAAGGAACGGTTGCCGGGGTCGTTGCCGTTGCGGCTTGAGCTGTAGGAGTGGCAGTGATGCGGTCAGCAACATAAATGTTTGTCAGGGCATTTGCATCGGTTACTTCAATACGCATACCATCTTCGGTGTTTTTGATGGTTTCGTCAGTGCCAAGACCTGCAACAGCTACAAAATTGTATTCTGAAGCGCTGTAGTCCCAGTACTTAATGTCCTGATAGGCACCCTTCAGAGAGGTTTTTCCAACATACTCCCAGTCTGCAGTGTTCGACTCAGTTGTGCCGGCCGATCCTTCAGTATATTCGAGGAGATAGTTGTCGAATATAGTGCTTGTGGCATCCCCTGTGGTCTTCTGACCAAAGATGTAGAATTTGCCACCCAGAAGTTCTGCTGACTCTGCGTGACCTGCACGTGTCTTTGCCTGAGTGTTGCCGCCGAAATCGATGGCAACCTGCTCTTCTGGTGTCTCAACGTTTGTGACTCCAACGAAGTTGTCGTTGGTGCAGCCTACAAGTGCTACACTTGCCGCGGCTGCGAGGAGCATTGAAAACTTTTTCATTTTTTTGGTATAATTTTAATTGATTCGTATTGTATTGCTTGTTATTCTCGTGTCTGTTTACATATCGAATTCGTATGTGCCTCCATCTTCATAGTCAACAACGACGGCATCGAATCCGGAGCCTCCCTTGCGCCTTGGAATTGGAACTGTGTCCATATCTAACTCTACGGTGATGACGCCTCCCTTGTATCGTGTCTGGACCTGGTCGGTCACATCGAAGACTAAGGTGGAGTCCATACCATTGCTGAACTGCATAGTTACGTCCATGTAATGCTTTAAGCCGTCGTCCGCACGAGTAACACCGGCTCGGGTTTTGGCAAATCGTGTACCATTGATGTTACACATGCCAAATGACATTAGGCGGCCGCCTGCGATATCGACACTTTCACCATTCATGTTGCAATCCTTCTTGAAGCGTACGTTGTAGTCGACTACGATTGCATCACTACCTGCGATGCCGGAGTTCAGAACTACGCTTCGTGCCATGCCTGAGAGGTTGGCATTACCTTCGACGGCTACCACACGGCCCTTGTTGTTGTGGAAGATTACCTGCGTCAGATAAATGTAGGTGATGGGCTCCAGCAACATGTTGATGTTCTTTACCCAAAGGCCACGCTCCTCATCATAGTAGAAATCATTGAGGTTTCGGTTGATGTCGATACCCTGCTCGTAAGCGGCGAAGAGACCTTCGGGCTGATAGAATGAACGTGTGAATTGGGGGGCATGGTAACGACTGTAGTTCATCGTCATGTTGGTATATGCGGTCACGGAGTCGAGGGTTGTGGTCTCGTCGAAGACCAGACTTTGTATGTCGTCGATGGTCTTGATGTCATTCCAGGCGAGGATGTCCCAAAAGCCCCAGCTGAACGAAGTCTCAAGCACGTAACCATTGACGTAGTTCGACAATGCTTGTGT
>JAGCNQ010000212.1 GCA_017645845.1 Bacteroidaceae bacterium | reverse complement strand
TCAGTTTGGTTAGAATACTAGCCTGTCACGCTAGGGGTCGCGAGTTCGAGCCTCGTCCGCACCGCGAAGCAAAAGTGTTTTTCATGGTATTAGATTTTTAAGGTTAGAGATTCTTAGTCGTGAGATTGGGAATCTTTTTTTTTATATATATAAATCTATCCGTAAGACATTGATATTCAAGAGTGTTCAACTTGTCTCATTTGACATCAAGCAGGTAAAAATATGTTTAACCTGCGGGTGCGCAGTCTGAAGGCATGAATGCGAAAATGGACATGATTGGACAGTTTTGTTACTGATTTTGTTACCAAATTCGCCAGATTTTTGTTACTAACGTCAAAAAATGACGTTTTCGGGGAGTATCTCAAAGCTGGTAACAAAATTTGGTACTTTGCGGAAACAAGGCATTCCGTCTTCCTGGCGCATACTTCCTCGCCGAAATCAAATCCGGATTTCTTTCAAAAGAGAATAGTATTCAGTTTTGTCTCAGCCACACCTCTCGATGAGATTGCTAGGAAACAACTTTCTGCATCAGGATAGCGATATTTCTTTTCGCCACTTCCGGTTTCAGGGCTTCATCAATAGAAATGTCTGGAGGGTTAATGCACTCCAAACTTGAGAAGCCTGCGTCAAGCAATTGTTGTTTGTCACTAATCCGACCGGCAATAAGGATGACAGGCACATGGAAGGGCTTTGCTTTCTGGAGAATACCAAAAGGAACTTTGCCCATTAGCGTCTGTTTGTCTGCCGAGCCTTCTCCTGTGATAACGAGAGACGCATCTTTCAGAAGTTCCTCAAAGCAGACGGCATCAAGCAGGAGGTCGATTCCAGAGCGGCAATCTGCATTCATATATTGAAGGAAAGCATATCCCAATCCACCGGCAGCCCCGGCTCCTGGTACTTCCTGACGGTCGTAGCCAAAGCGCAGGGCAGACTTCTCTGCAAATTGCCTGGCACGTTCATCCAGTTCAACAACCATTTCAGGTGTAGCCCCTTTTTGTGGAGCAAACACATGAGCAGCTCCCTTTTCTCCACAAAGCGGATTCCTGACATCTGTAGCTATTGTGAAACGGACTTCCTCCAACGCATGCACATCGCCCCACGAGCCACGAGGAACAAAACCATCGATGACGGCTTGAAGCATACCGATACCGCAGTCACTTGTAGCACTACCTCCGAGTCCCACGATGATGTGCCTGCCCCCCCTTCGAACAGCATCCACAACGAGTTGGCCAGTGCCGTAGCTGGTGGTCATCATTGGATTACGTTCTTTGGGGTTGAGCAGGGTCAGTCCGCTTGCTCTGGCAATCTCAATAACAGCCGTATCATCATGTATCAGGTATTGCGCCAGGATAGGACGCATCAGCGGGTCATTCACATTGATATCCACCAAGTGTCCGCCCACAGCCGCTTGAAAAGCATCCAGCCATCCTTCTCCACCATCGCTGACGGGTATCGTTATAATCTCAGCATCAGGTTTATGAGCGAGAATCCCTTCTGCCGCAGCCCGATTAGCTTCAGCCGAAGTCAGACACCCTTTGAATGAGTCAATAGCAACGATGATTTTACTCATACCTATTATAAGCTTTCATCATATCCGATAGGGTGAAGCTGTAGTTTAGCGAATTTCATCCAACGCTCCTGTCTCAGAGTCAATTATGAAACCTCTGACCACGATATCCTTCGGAACCAGCGGATGTGTCTTGATCGTATCAACCGTCTTGCGGACAGAGGTAGGAGTGTCCTTGAAGCCCTCCAGCCATTGATTGAGGTCTATGCCGCACTTGCGTATTGTGTCGAGGGTCTCGTCTGTCACGCCTCGGGCAATCATTTCGTGGTGGAAATGGTCGTAACTCATGTGGCAGGCACCACAATGGGAGTGAGCCACCACCATAATTTCCTTGACCCCTAATTCATAGATAGCGACAATCAGGCTACGCATAGCAGAGTCGAAAGCAGAAATCACCAATCCCCCGGCGTTCTTGATAATCTTTGCGTCGCCATTCTTCAGCCCAAGAGCGGCAGGGAGTAGTTCCGTCAAACGTGTGTCCATACAAGAAAGCACAGCCAGTTTCTTGTCTGGGTACTTGTCTGTTAAATACTTCTCGTAGCCCTTCTGCTCTACAAATGTCTTATTGTATTTAATAATCTGGTCTATCATACATCTGTTGTTTATTCGTAGTTATTCATGTTGTCTGCAAAGTTACGAATAAGCGAGCGAAATGCAAAAGAAAAGCTTGTTTTTCTTTTGCATTTTACTCATTTAATCGTAACTTTGTAACCAGAAAACAGAAAATCCGACACAGATATGAAAAGGATTCTTATTGCGTTTGCACTCGTATGGGGGACGATGAACGCCCAGGCTCAACCCCAACCGACGAATATGATTCCGGCTCCGGCAGAGTATTCGGCAAGCTCTGGAAGAGTTTCTGCCGAGAAAATGGCAAGCTTGCCTCAGAAGGTACGCATCTCGAAAAAGGCTTTCCTCCGCCTTCTGGAAGGCAAGAAACTGGCCGATTGGCAGCTGAAGTCGGCCTATTGGCTGGAGCTTGGGAAGAAGCGTGTCAAGATTGTGGCTGCCGACGAGGAGGGCGTGTTCTATGCCCGTCAGACGCTCAAGATGATGGCTTCCCTGGACAACTCTGTAACTTGCTGTACTATTCTTGACTGGCCGCGTTTCCGCTACAGGGGCGTGATGCTCGACGAGAGCCGTCACTTCCAGGGTAAGGACTTCGTGTTGAAGCAGTTGGAGATGATGGCCCTCCTGAAGATGAACCGTTTCCATTTCCATCTCGTAGATAACCCGGGCTGGCGCGTGCAGATTGATGCCTATCCGCGGCTCACCAAGCTGACGGCCTGGCGTCCACAGGCCTATTTCTGGGACTGGGAAAAGAATGCGACAGGCGGCCCTTTCGTGGAAGAGGGAACGCCTGAGGCTTATGGCGGATACTACACCAAGCAGGATATTGCCGACGTTCTCTCCTTTGCCGACGAGAGGCATATTGAGGTGATTCCCGAAATCGAGATGCCCGGGCATAACTACGAGACCCGTGCAGCTTATCCAGAACTGGCTTGCAGCCTGCCGAATGGAGGCAAAGACCCTTGGGAACTCTGCCCAGGGAAGGAGAGCACCTTCGAGTTCCTGGAGAAGGTCCTGCTGGAGGTTTTCGATATGTTTCCCTCGAAGTACATCCATATTGGTGGTGACGAGGCCCGCAAGAACAACTGGAAGCTTTGTCCGGATTGCCAGGCTCGGATGAAGGCCGAGGGACTGAAGAGCGCGGAGGAACTTCAGAGCTATATGATCAGGCGGATGGAGCGATTTGCCCACGAACACGGCAAGCGCATCATTGGTTGGGACGAAATCCTGGAGGGTGGATTGGCTCCAGATGCCACCGTGATGTCCTGGCGCGGAATCGAGGGTGGCCTGCAGGCTGTTAAGGAAGGGCACGACGTGATTTTCACCCCCACGCATTACTTTTATCTGGACTATCATCAAGACCCGGCTCAGTTCCGACCTGTGGGGCGTCTTGTGTCTCTGGAGAAAGTCTATTCCTTCGAACCGATGGCAGAGGGTATCTCTGAGGCCAACGCCCATCATGTCTTGGGCGTGCAGGGCAACCTGTGGACTGAGCATGTTAAGGATGCCTGGCATGCTGAGATGATGCTCTATCCCCGCGTTTTCGCTATTGCCGAAACGGGCTGGAGTCAGGCTGAAAAAAAGAACTGGTCGGACTTCGAGCGGAGAGCCTCTGTCTTGTCGGAAGTGGCTCGCAAATGGGGATATACCGTGTACCCTCCAAACCAACAGCAATAACCTGTAGAGACGAATATGGCATACAGAATATTTGAGCAGACAGAAGAGGCCCAACGTGAAGAGTTGATACAGAAGATAGAGGCTTCCGTTAGGAGTATGTCTTTACGCGAGTTAGAGGCTCTTTGCTATGAACTCAGTACAAAAAACTATATCAATGTTAGATTATGAGACTGCCAAAAGCATTTCTTGCTGCGTTGCTTGCTATGGCGGGTATGCTTCCTGTACGGGCTGAGCATCTATGGGTGGAGGCCGAGTCCTTCGCCAAGAAAGGCGGATGGGTCGTAGATCCGATGCACCAGACAATCAGAAGTACAACGAGCCATACATTCTGCCCCAGCCGCCAGAGATGATTTACCATTGACGACTGGAATACCATCACCAACGAACTGAAACAGTTCTGGAATTGGGAAGATAAATGAACAAAAGTTAATTTATATTTCATATAATTGTTTAAGGATTATGAATAAAAAGATTATTAACCTGGCAGCCATAGGCCTGTGCGCTTTCGCTATGACAGGCTGCGGAAATGCCGCAAGTGACCAAACAGAAACTATGGAAGAGAAAGTAAGAACAGAAATTCCTGCCGACAGCATCATTCAGCTCATGGAGCCTGATAAGACTTTCGATGTGTCTCTGATGCAGGCACTTAGTGACCGCATGTCGCGGCGAGAGTTCTCGGACAAGCAAATCTCGCTCGAAGAACTGTCAAACCTCCTCTGGGCAGCTAACGGCATCAACCGTGAAGACGGCAGACGTACAGCTCCCTCAGCTGTCAACTCACAGGACATCGATATCTATGTCTGCATGTCCAGTGGTGCGTACCTTTACGACGCGAAGGAGAGCAAGCTTAACCGAATCACCACGGAAGACCTTCGCCTCGCAGTTGCAGCCCAACAGCAGGTAGAGGCTCCCGTTTTCCTCGTGATGGTAGCCGATGTTTCCCGCTATCCTGAAGGACTTGCTTCTCAGCGTGAAGCTGTGGAGAAACTCGCTTGTATGGATGCAGGATATGTTTCAGGCAATATCGGACTCTTCTGTTCTGCAGCCCAGCTTGCTACGGTTCCCCGTGCCTCGATGGACAAGGAAGCACTTACAAAGGCACTTAACCTGACCGATACCCAGATATTAGTGCTCAATAACCCTGTAGGGTACATGAAATAACAAAGGGGAACCTCAACAGCTGAGATTCCCCTCAGAGTCCTCTTTCGAGGCATATAGTGAATTTAGGAACATTTTAGCGACGACCAGAGCGGATGATACCATTGCCGCGGCTACCATTGTTGTTGTGAGCCAACGCGCGATGGTTGCTCGAAGAATTCCTTGAAGCAGAGCCATGTCCGTTAGACCTCTTATCATCACCGTGCTTTGCAGAGGACTTAGAAGAATTCCTGTCTGCATAGAAGCGGTCTGATTTCTTGTTGTTGCCACCCTTGTAGCTGGAATAGCCCTTCGGATTGCTCTTGTAGAAGTGGTTCTTGTCCTTGTAGTGGTTGTAAACAACGAAAGTCCAAGCACCTTTTCCCCAATTCAGAGGACGATAGAAATAGTTCAGCTTCAGGTACTTCTCATATTGATGAACTGTCAGCACATACTTCAGGTCGTTGTTGCGGCGGTTCCACCATTTGCCATAGGCATCGTTGTAACCGTTCACACTCATCAGGTAGTCCAGATTGATTTCGTAAACGTCATCATACTGGGCATTCGTCAGGTTCAGCTCATAGGCCATCTTGTCCGAAAGGAAAAGAGCCTCGTGCTTTGCTGCGTTATAACTCATAGCTTTGGCCGAGATAGTCATGACCATCATCATTGCCAGAATCATCATCTTCTTCATAGCTTTGTCTCCTATCTTTAAAATGTTAAACCTTGTTTGACTTTTTTCTTCGTTCGGCATAGCTCAAGTAAACTTGGCTCTGCTCTCACTTAATAAAAGTTAGACATTTGTTTCTGAATCACGGTGCAAAGTTCGGGCATTTTCCCGGCATTTTAAGAAGGAGAATGCCTAAATGCGTAGGGGTATTTCCCTAAACTGACTTAGGCGAAATCCCCATGAGCAAATTTAATTGAGCCTAATTTGGATACTGGTGTAAAAATGTGTACCTTTGCATGGAAAATTAAGCGGCGAAATGAGAAAGAGCTTTATTTGTATGCTGTCCTTTATGTTGGTCTGCGCATGTCATGCAGAGGACATCACCATTCGCTATAAAGGCACAACGGCGAAAGTGACGCACCTCGCAAAAATGCGAGGCGCAAGCGTAAGTCCTCAATTAGAGGAAGTGTTTAGAATGGACCTTCCCTCCGTCGAGAGTGGGGACTCTCTCCCCTCTGTTGGGCCGTAGTGACATTCAGTCACTACTCTAAAAGACCC
>JAGCNQ010000211.1 GCA_017645845.1 Bacteroidaceae bacterium | reverse complement strand
TTGCTGGAGGCGAAGCTTATTACGAGAGCTACACGACCGAGGACAATGTCGTGGGCAAGAAGATGTTCTACTACTGCTCGAATCTTCAATCGATGGTGCTGCCGACATCTTTGACCATCATAGGTGTCAGTGCTTTCGACCTCTTTGGCCGCAGAGTCTTCCACCTCCAACCGGGCACCATATATATCAAAAACGGTAAAAAAATAGTTCGATAAGGACAAGTTGACAATGAAAAAGCTGTTTTTAGTAGAATTGATGTCTTAATAGGGACAGCTGCAAAATAATTATCATGGAAGAACTCAAACAACGTATTTTGACAGAAGGATGCGCCAAGTCTGAAGGCGGTATCGTGTTGGTCAGCAGTTTCCTCAACCACCAACTCGACCCTGAACTTATGATGCATTGCGCCGAGGAGTTTGCCCGTCTTTTCAAGGACCAAGGCATCAACAAGATAGTTACCATTGAAGCTTCGGGCATTGCACCCGCTATCATGACTGGCTTTCTGATGCATCTGCCTGTAGTATTTATAAAGAAGAAGATACCTAAGACTGTCGACGAATCCTGGAAGTCATGGGTATGGTCGTTCACTCGGGACGGCGAAACAACAGTATGCATAGACCGAAAATTCCTGACGGAAAACGATCGCATACTCTTCCTTGATGATTTCCTTGCAGATGGTCATGCTTCTGGTAGCATTATACATCTATGTCGCCAATCGGGTGCCCAGATTGTGGGCATGGGATTCCTGATAGAAAAAGGTTTTGCTGGTGGTGGCCAGTTCCTGCGCGACCACAATATCAAATACCACGCCCTCGCTACCATCACTCGAATAAACGAGGATGGTTCCATTGAAATTGCCTGATGGCAGTTAAATAAATCATGAAGATAAGGATAATAGTATTATTAGCTCTCCTGCCAGCATATAGCTACCTGTGGAGCGGTAATTGGCAGAACCGTCAGGACGACCGGCATTTTGAGAAAAAAGAGGCCGGAACGGCAAAGCGTATAATGACAGGTGACGAGCGGACGGAGCTCTATCTGCCTCTTGTGGGCGGAAAACGTGTGGCGCTATTCAGCAACCAAACAGGACTTGTGGGAGAAGACCACCGGCATGTATTGGATATGCTTGTGGAAAAGGGGGTAAGGATGACAGCCATCTTCTCACCAGAACATGGTTTCCGGGGCCATGCCGATGCAGGAGCCGTAGTAGCGGACGAAGTGGACGAGCGGACAGGTATTCCAATCCTCTCGCTATACGGGCAGAACCGAAAGAAGCACCTTGGGGAGGAAGCTATGGGGCTGTTCGATGTCCTGCTTGTTGATATTCAAGACGTTGGCTTGCGCTATTACACATACTACGTGACTATGTGCCACCTGATGGATGCCTGTGCAAAATACGGACGAGAGGTCATCATACTGGACCGTCCGAACCCCAATGGGCATTATGTGGATGGGCCCATCCTGGACATGTCGCTACGTAGCGGAGTGGGATATCTGCCCATACCCGTTGTACACGGCATGACCTTGGGCGAACTGGCACGCATGGCAGTTGGAGAGAAGTGGCTGAACGAGGGTAATGCGTGTAGGCTGACGGTAATCCCCTGTCTGAACTATACGCACCAGACGCACTATACCCTGCCTGTGGCACCATCGCCCAATTTGCCCAACATGCAGTCTGTCTACCTCTACCCTTCCCTCTGTCCGTTTGAGGGTACAGTAGTCAGTATGGGACGTGGAACGGACAAACCCTTCCAGCAATATGGACATCCCGGGATGCTGGCATGCCACAGCTACTCCTTTACCCCACAGAGCGTGCCAGGTGCCACACGCCCAACGCTTCTGGGGGAGAAGTGCTACGGCAAGGACCTCTCGGTCATTCCTTACGATACGATATGGCAGCAGCAAATGAGTCTGAAATATGTCATAGATGCCTATCGATGCCTGAAAACCGAGGGTAAGGCAGATGGGTTCTTCACCTCTTTTTTCGACAAACTACTGGGCCAGACTTACGTCCGTAAAATGATTGAAGAGGGATACAGCGAAGCAGAAATCCGCGCTCGCTGGAAGGACGAGGTGGAGGAGTTCAAACGGAAGAGACAGAAATATCTGATATATGAATGACATCACACAGTCTCCCGTGTAAGCCTTGGCTCATCACCCTGCCTAGGCAGCATTACGCCCATCACTTACCGTACTTCTTGTCGTATTTCTCCCAAAGTTTCTTCTTCGCCGTCATTTCCTTCAGTCTTTCAGTACTTTCGCGTGCGGCTTTTTCTGCAGCTGCCTCATCCTCCGGAGAAGCGTAAGCATGACGGAAACCTTGTTGCTCGCTCCATCCTCCACGAGTGAAATCGGGGAAAGAAACGGCAGCACAGCCGTTGTCCATACTCAGCGCACCAAGTTCAGCCAAAGCACACCATTCAGCCAAGTCATAGACATCGATATCCAAGGGCAAACCATTCTGCAGACAATATACCAGACGGGCGTCCATCGTATAGTCCATACCGCCGTGACCGAACTCGCGACCTAAATCGCCGAACTTCTTCAGGATGGGATGGTAGTATTGTTTCATCAGGGCATCATATTCTTCCTTGGGCAGGAAGTTATGGCCGGATATCTTGCCAGCCATTTCGGCAAGTCCCATATCGTTGGCGCTCTTCTTGCTGATATATATCTTCGGGTCGGGGTATTTTGTGCAGAAGCCCGTCATACCCGTCAGTTTGTACATGCGGTTGTAGGGCTGGGGACTCATCACATTATGTTGAATCTCCAAAACCTTGCCCTTTTCAGTACGCATGAGTGTTGTGGTATGGTCGCCATTACGGAAGAAGTCACATTCCTTGCCAGTCACTTCCTTATACCCTTCGCGCCCGCAGAAACTCTCAGTATCCATAGCGATAAGCGTCTTGATGCGGTCGCCACGATGAATGTTCAGAGCCTGAGCAATAGGACCAAGTCCGTGAGTGGGATAGATGTCGCCTCGGTTTTCCTTATTGTATTTCAGGCGCCAATGCAGGTTTTCCGGATCAGAACCGTCAGGATTCTGCCAATATCCTTTCCAGATGCCTGCTTCGTTCAACGTGTGGATATAAGCGCCCTCAGCACGGATAATTTCGCCGAAGAGTCCCTGCTGAGCCATATTCAGGGCACACATCTCGTAATAGTCGTAGCAGCAGTTCTCCAGCAGCATACAATGCAGGCGGTTCTTTTCGCTCAGGTCAATAAGTTCCCAGCATTGTTCCAGATTCATGACACTTGGTACCTCGATGGCCGTATGCTTGCCGTTCTCCAACGCACACTTGGCAACGGGGAAATGATGGTCCCAGTCGGTAGCCACGTATATCAGGTCGATATCCTTGCGCTTGCACATGTCAACATATCCCGTTTCTCCGCTGTAAATGTCAGCAGGAGGCAGTCCTGCTTCCCGCAGGTATTTCTGTGCATTTCTTGCACGTCCCTCCTCATAGTCGCAGAGGGCTACAATCTGCACGCCGGGAATGTGGCAGTAACGGTTCACAGCCCATGGACCACGGCTTCCAAGTCCTGCGAATCCTACCCTGACGGTCTCCAGTTTCGGAGTGGTCAGACGAAGGGCAGACTGTTGTCCGGCAGGACGGGCAGGAGTGTCCACAACGATAGTTCCCTTGTCCCAATGCCATTTTGTACTGGGACTTGTACTCTGAGCATAGATGATTGTGCTGATGGCAAGCAGAGCTATGCAAAAAAGGTTTCGCTTTTTCATATCTTTTGTATTTTGTTTGAAATATTATTGGTTGAACGTGTCAGATTTAATTTATTCCGCTTGCAAAGATACGATTAAACAAGAAGAATACAAAACACAAAGCTGAAAAAAGCATCATTCTGCATTAAACATTTTGTTTTTTTTCGTAAATTTGCAAGGCAAATTATTCAGTATTATTCAGAATACTCCGATTTCTCAGAAACTATGGCAAACATACAGGAACGTGCAGAACTGCACAAGACGATATGGAAGATAGCGAACGACCTGCGTGGCTCGGTCGATGGATGGGAGTTCAAGGCCTATGTGTTGGGCTCTATCTTCTACCGATTCATCTCCGAAAACATCTGCGACTACATCCGCTCTCTTATGGCAGCCATCGGTCAGCCTGACTTCGACTATGCCGCTATGAGCGATAACGAGGCCGAGAACATACGCCAGAAGATGGTCGAGGAGAAGGGTTACTTCATCCTGCCCTCACAACTCTTCCAGAACGTAGTCAGGAAGGCAGAGCGAGACGAGAACCTCAACGAACACCTTACCAGCATCTTCCGCTCCATCGAGGCTTCGGCTATGGGAACAGACTCGGAAGACGACCTGCGCGGCCTCTTCTCGGACTTCTCTGTTGACGACACGAAACTCGGCTCAACCGTCATCAAGCGCAACCAATTGCTGGCAAAGGTCCTCAAGACTGTCAGCACGATGGACCTCGGTTCGCGCTACGACGACACCCAGAACGACACCTTCGGCGACACCTACGAGTTCCTGATGCAGATGTACGCTAGCGAGGCAGGCAAGAGTGGCGGAGAGTTCTTCACGCCTCAGCAAGTGTCGGAACTCTTGGCCAGGCTGGCTTCGTGGCACAATCCGGGCATTCAGAAGGTTTACGACCCCGCCTGCGGTTCGGGTTCGCTCCTGCTGAAGTTCGCCAAAACGATAGGAAAGGAGAACGAGCACCTGAAGTACTACGGACAAGAGGTGAACCCGACGACCTACAACCTCTGTCGCATCAACATGTTCCTGCACAACATCAATTTCGACAACTTCGACATCCGTCTGGAAGACACCCTCCTGCGTCCTCAGCACATGCAGGATGCGCCATTCGATGCCATCGTCTCCAATCCGCCCTACTCGCTCAAATGGGACGGCAAGGACAATCCCATCCTCATCAACGACGAACGCTATGCTCCGGCAGGCGTGCTTGCGCCCAAGAGTGCAGCCGACCTTGCTTTCACTATGCACATGCTTTGGCATCTCTCAGAACGCGGCACAGCGGCCATAGTAGAGTTCCCGGGTGTGCTCTACAGAGGTGGGGACGAAAAGAAGATACGCCAGTACCTCATAAAGAACAATTATGTGGATACCGTCATTCAGTTGCCAGCCAACCTCTTCTTTGGCGTAGGTATTGCAACCTGCATTATCGTGCTGAAGAAGAGTGCAAAGACAGACTCGAAAGTGCTCTTCATAGATGCCAGCAAACTTTTCACCAAGAACGGCAACAAGAACCTGCTCCTGCCCGAGCATCAGGACAAGATAATGGAACTCTTCCAGAACCGAAAGGACGAGCAATATCTTGCAAAACTCGTCTCGAACGACGACATCTTGGAGAACGATTGCAATCTTTCCGTCTCATCTTATGTGGAGCAGGAAGACACCCGCGAGGTCATCAATATTGAGGAAGTCAATTCCAGCCTCGAGAGCCTGATTGCCGAAGGCACAGCCCTAAACGAAAAGATTGCAAAGATAATAGAAGAATTAAAAAAATGAACCAGAACAATCAGAACAATCAGAACACTCAGAACACTCCGAATATTCAGAACACTCAGAACACTCCGAATATTCCGAACACTCCGACCCCTCAGAAGAAAGAGAAGTTCACCTTCCTTCCTCGGCACGGCCATTACCGCAACCTGAGGGTCTATCAGGTCTCTGAGATGATCTACGACATCACCTTCTATTTCTGCCAGCAGTATCTGCAGAAGGGTGACCGCACTATCGACCAGATGGTGCAGGCTGCGCGCTCTGGCAAGCAGAATATCGCAGAGGGCAACCAAGCCGCTGCCACTTCGAGCGAGACGGAAATCAAGCTCACCAATGTGGCGAAGGCAAGCCTCGAAGAGCTGCTCGACGATTATGAGGACTATCTCAGGGTGCGCAATTTGCAACAATGGAGCCAGCTCCATCCAAGATATGAAGCCATGCGCAGTTATGCTTGCAGCAGCCAAATCAGGAAAGACTATGCCAGCCAGATACAGAAAATGAACGATGAGGAGATAGCCAACCTCAGCATCACCCTCATCCACCAGGCCATGTATATGCTCCACAAGCTGCTGGAGACCATGCAAAACCGCTTCGTTACCGAAGGCGGCATCAAAGAGCGGATGCTCCACGCCAGGCTCAGCTATCGGAATAGTCAGAGCAATCAGAATGTTCCGAATAATCAGAATAAT
>JAGCNQ010000210.1 GCA_017645845.1 Bacteroidaceae bacterium | reverse complement strand
GAATATCTTCCAACTGGCCGCTCTATGTCGTGATTCTCTTTTCATGGTCTATAGCCGGCATCGAATATTGCTTCCTGGTGCCTGCAAATCGTATTGGATTCATCGGTAACGGCGGTCCGTTCACGTTAATGCAGTTGAAGGTCATACAGGAGGTCATCTCGCTTATCGTCTTCTGCGTCATTGCAAATATTCTCTTCCAAGGGCAACAGCTTCACTGGAATCATCTGGCTGCACTTATCTGTCTGGTTCTCGCCGTCTATTTCGTATTTAAATAATTGTTAATACATGAAGAAATCGTTTGTCATACTTGCCGTTCTGTGCTTCTCGCTTTCTACTACAGCACAAAAGCGTGGGAAGACGCCTGTCTACACTGTCACACCGCAGGAAGCAATGGCTGCCTATGACTTCTCTCTTGCTGAGGAAATTCTAGAGCATCAGATTGCAGATTTGAGGAAGAAGAAGCAACCAACCGATTATGAGGAGGAACTGCTCGAGACAGTCCGCAAGTCACAACTCCGACTGCATGCCACAGAACAAGTAACGTTCATCGACAGCATGCTTTTGCCTAAGAGTCAGGTGCTGCAGCAGATCAAACTCTCTCAAGAGAGCGGCTCGATTATGAACTATGCTGATTTCTTCAAGTCTGGCAGGAGTAATGACTGTACGTTGTTCCTCAATGAACTTGGCAATCATGTTGTCTATTCCGAAGCTAATCAAATGGGGCGCTTGCGCCTAAAGGAGAAGTCGCTCATTGGGGGAGAATGGTCGATGGAACATCAGCTTACAGGATTCGAGGAGGAAGAAAACGACAACCTCAACTTCCCTTTCATGCTTAGTGACGGCATCACAATGTACTATGCTGCCGAATGCGAGGAAAGCATCGGCGGCTACGATATATTCATGACACGCTACAATGCAGACAGCCAGCAGTTCCTTACTCCCGAGAATATCGGCATGCCCTTCAATTCGCCTGCAAATGACTATCTCCTGGTCATAGATGAGTTTCAGCAGTTGGGATGGTTCGTAACCGACCGTAACCAATATGGCGATATGGTGTGCCTCTATACGTTCATCCCGACAGAAACACGCCGCATCTATAACGAAGATGAAATTGGAGAAAAAAGACTTGCTTCGCTAGCTCGTATAGGAAGTATCACAGACACTTGGACAGATATGGCTGCCGTTGATGCCGCCAAGAAGCGTCTCGCTGAGGCAAGGAGTAATGAACAAGGAAATGGTGGCAAAGAACACCGTGACTTCACATTCGTTGTCAACGACAGCAAGACCTACTATACTTTAACCAGTTTCAAGAATCCACAGGCACAACAGAAGGCTAAGGTGTGGATTGAAACACAAAAGGAATATGATGCAAAAGGCAAAGAGCTAAGTACGCTTCGTTCCAAGTATGCCTCAATGAATGAAGTGCAACGCACACAGATAGCAGCACAAATACGCCTCACGGAATCTGCTTTCGAGCGCCTTGCTACAGACAAACTAGCTCTCGAAAAGGAAATCCGGCGTCTGGAACTAAACAATTAAGAGCCTCCTCTATCTTCCCATTAATGCGGAGAATGACATTGTATTATTATAAATAGTTCATAGCATGAAATACGAATCATCTGAGCTCATCATCAATGAAGATGGTAGCATCTTCCATCTTCACATCAAACCCGAACAACTGGCTGACAAAATAATCCTCGTTGGCGACCCAGGACGTGTGGATACGGTGGCAAGCCACTTCGAGACAAAGGAATGCAACCTGCAGAGCCGCGAGTTCCACACTATTACCGGCACCTACAAGGGTAAACGCATCACTGTGCTGAGCACGGGCATTGGTTGTGACAACATTGATATCGTTATGAACGAGTTGGATGCTCTTGCTAATATTAACTTTGAGGAGAGAGCCGACAAGCACGAGCACCGCACTCTTACGATTGTTCGTATTGGCACATGTGGCGGCTTGCAGCCGGAGGCTCCTTTAGGTACTTTCATTGCAAGCGTTAAAAGTATTGGATTCGATGGACTGCTCAACTACTATGCCGGACGTAATGATGTCTGCGACCTCGAAATGGAAAAGGCTTTCGTCCAGCACATGAACTGGTGCCCGCAGAAGGGTGCTCCGTATGTGGCAACTGCTAACGCCTCACTTATCGAACAAGTAGCAGGAAAGGATATGCTGCGCGGCATTACTGTTGCCTGTGGTGGCTTCTATGGACCTCAAGGGCGTCAAGTGCGTCTCCGGATTCAAGACCCCAATCAAAACGAAAAGGTTGAGTCCTTCCGCTATAAGACAAGCGAAGGCGAACTGAAGATTTGCAACTTCGAGATGGAGTCTTCAGCGCTTGCCGGCCTTGCTGCCCTGCTTGGTCACCGTGCAATGACTTGCTGCATGGTCATCGCCAACCGTTATGCCAAAGAGATGAACACCGAATACAAGAACAGCATTGACAACCTCATACAGTTAGTTCTCGATAGAATATGACAATAGCAGTACTCATTATTGCTCTTATCCCGGCTCTTATGTGCATCGTCATTGCCCTGGGCAAAGGAGATTGGCTTATTGCCGGATATAACACTTCAAGCAAAGAAGAGAAAGAAAAGGTTAACATCAAACGACTAAGGCTTCTTACTTCTTTTTTCCTGCTGCTTAGTTGTGCTTTTGTTATACTATTACCCTATACCGCTCAAAAGAAAACATTAGAATATCTCATGATAGCTGGCTTTTTTTCCGCCCTTGTTGTATTCCTCATTTTAGCTAACACCTGGTGCAAAAAGAAATGAACACACAAGATACCATATGCGCCCTTGCTACCCCTCCAGGCGGTGCTATTGCCGTTATTCGAGTCAGTGGAACTAATGCCGTATCCATTACCGACAGCATCTTCTCCAAACCGATTAAAGATGCGGAAGGTTATTCTTTGTATTTCGGTCAGATTATGGATATGGATGGTAAGGAACTTGATGAAGTTCTTGTTTCTATCTTTCGTAATCCGCATTCATATACTGGCGAGGATTGCACAGAAATCAGCTGTCATGGGAGTTCATACATTGTACAGAATTTGTTAGAATCTCTTATCTGGAATGGTGCTAGGCAGGCTAAACCTGGCGAATTTACGATGAGAGCCTACTTGAACGGCAAACTGGACTTAAGTCAGGCAGAAGCTGTAGCCGACCTTATTGCTTCCTCTACACAAACCACCCACCAAATGGCAATGAACCAGTTGCGGGGCAAGTTCAGCCATGAATTAAGCGACCTCCAGGGGCAATTACTTCATCTCACGTCTTTGTTGGAATTGGAACTCGACTTTAACGACCAGGATGTTGAATTCGCCAATAGGCAGCAGCTCTCTGAACTTATGGACAAAGTGGAGAAGCACATCAGCCAATTGGCAGATTCCTTCCAGATGGGCAATGCCATCAAGAACGGCATACCAGTGGCTATTATCGGTGCCCCGAACGTAGGTAAATCGACTCTGCTCAATGCCCTTGTCGGTGAGGAGCGGGCTCTTGTCTCAAACATTCAAGGTACTACGCGTGACCTCATTGAGGACACAACACAAATCGACGGAATTACATTCCGTTTCATTGATACCGCAGGCATACGCAAGACACTCAATAAGCTGGAACAGATGGGTATTGAACGATCCATCCAGGCAGCTGAAAAGGCTAAGATTGTCCTGCTTATGACGGAAAACGATGTATCATTTCCCGAGCTACGATTCAGAGAAAACCAAGTTGTGTTGCAGGTCATCAACAAGTGCGACATAACAATGCCAAGCACTTCATACCTCTATCATCGTCAGCCCACTGGCAATCTGTTCCACATCTCTGCTGCCAAGGGCGACGGCATCGAACTTCTCCGCAAGGCACTCGTAAGTGCTGCATCTATGCCAACCAATTTGGATGCAAGCCACTCAGTAGTGACAAATGTCCGGCATTACACAGCCTTACGGCAAGCACTTGAAGCCCTTCGCCGAGCAAAACAAGCATTTGCCAACCAAATGCCAACCGACCTTGTTGCAGAAGACCTTCGCCAGTGCCTCCATCACCTCGGAGAAATCACTGGAAGCGAAATAACCTCCGAAGATGTCCTCCAAAACATCTTCTCACACTTCTGCGTGGGAAAGTAAAGATTTACTTTAATATAGCTTTGTAACTAATTGTAAATCTATTTAATATGATGATATAATTATTCATTGATAGCGAAATAATAAGCAAGGCTTTATCTCTTTGATATTCAATACATTATCTTAATTCTAACTATCACTTCTCACGAGATTACAAACGTAATTTCTTCATAGAATGCCACATAACTACGAAGCAACTTGCTATTTGTTGCTAATTTACTAATGTTAAATAATTTACAAAACCACCTGGAAAAGCCGCGCGCGTTTGACCCCCGAGGGCAAAGCGGCGTTGACCCCTGAAAACCTTTTGTTTTTGACCCCTTTAAAGTCCTGACCGACGGGGTCATTTTTATTTTGCCCTACTACTTCTTGAGTTTCATCTTGCGG
>JAGCNQ010000209.1 GCA_017645845.1 Bacteroidaceae bacterium | reverse complement strand
TTAAAGACCGCATTTTTGGTGGTGCGCTGACGGGAGGCCGGTTTATTCGAGATGACGATGCCCAGGACGAATATGGTCGCCCTTACCATCAGTGGCATTATGCTTCGGCAAACGGAGCAGCACGTCATCACCATTTCCAAATCACGCTCTGCACGCAGCAGTCTTCACTCAACGATTGGGAGCAGACGATTGCAATGACACAAAAGGCGGTCAATCGGTCAAAAGACCGCCTGGTCAGCCAAAACTGGTGGAAACAGTACATGAACCGCTGTTATTTTGAGACTGACGACGACGATGACGAGCTTGGCTCAGCTTTATTCAATGTGACATTGTTCCGCTATATGTTGGGTTGCAACTACGGCGGCGAATACCCCACCAAGTTCAATGGAGGACTCTTTGCGCTCGATCCGCATGAAGTGGACAGTACCAGTATGGCAAACTTCAAGGCGGGCAAGTTCCATCCCACACCCGACTTCCGCAAATGGGGAGGAGGAACATTCACTGCACAAAACCAGCGCCTCGTCTATTGGGGAATGTTGAAGAGTGGAGACTATGACTTGCTCCAGACCCAACTGGATTTCTACCTGAAGCTACTTCACAATGCCGAAATCCGCTCCCGTGCCTATTGGAACCACGAAGGAGCATGCTTCACCGAACAGATCGAAAACTTCGGCCTGCCCAATACCGCCGAATACGGGCAGAAACGTCCTGCCGGCTTCGACCCTGGCCTCGAATACAACGCCTGGCTCGAATACGAATGGGACACTGCGCTTGAGTTCTGCGAAATGGCCTTGGAAGCATGGCGATATGCTGCCTCTATAGAGTCTAGTCAATCTAGTGCTTCTAGTGTATCTATTTATTTCCCTATCGAAAAATACTCCCCCCTCATCCTCTCCAGCCTCCGCTTCTTCGACGAGCACTATCAGCAACTCGCCCTCCAACGTGGTCGCCGTGGGCTCGATGCCAATGGTCATCTCATTCTCTTTCCCGGCTCGGGCTGCGAGACCTACAAGATGACCTACAACTCGGCAAGCACCATCGCCGCCCGCAGCGAGTTACCCGCGACTACATCAACTATATGGAAACTTTGGGCGACACTGCAAATCTCGCCTACATCAAGTCTTTGGCAACACGCATCCCTCCTATCCCAACACGACTGCAGCAGGGCAAGAAATGCATCGCCCCTGCCATTGCCTACGAGCGCATCAACAACGTGGAGACACCGCAACTCTATCCCGTCTGGCCATGGCGCATCTACGGATTGGAGAAAGACGAAGCTGACAAATACTTTGCCAATGAAAAAGCCATAAACACCTATCAATGTGATTCCGTAGCCCTTGCTCATCGCTCGTCGAAAGGTTGGAAGCAGGACAACATCTGGGCAGCCTGCCTCGGGCAGACCGATGATGCCTATCGTCTCACTATGGAGAAGCTCCAGGATGGCCCCTATCGCTTCCCCGCATTCTGGGGTCCCGGCTTCGACTGGAGTCCCGACCACAACTGGGGCGGTTCCGCCCTCATCGGCCTCGAAGAGATGCTCCTGCAGGAAGACCCGGCAACGGGAGAACTCATCCTCTTCCCTGCTTGGCCCAAGGATAAACATATCCGTTTCAAACTGCATACCAGGGATGGCAGAGTCATAGAAGCCGATTCTAACACCTATTAAATGGGGGAAATACGTCCTGTATGTTGCGTTGGCAACGCAACATACCAAACCGCTAAAAAAACGCTACTCAAAACTAACCGTAACTGCCAAACTTAAGATGAAGAAAGAAACCTTCGAAGCACAGAAGGCCTTTGCAGGAGAAAAGAAGCCATCGATGCTGCGTCGATGCGTTGGGCATGATTATACCAATCGCCAAATCTACATGATAACGATGGTTACAGAAAGCCGACTTCCTCTTTTCGGGCAAGTAGTTGGCAGAAGTGATGCTCCCGCCGACAGTGAGAATGCCCCACGCATATTACTTTCAGCGCTCGGGCAACGCGTGTCAGAAGAGTGGTGGACAACCTCGCTGCATCACCCAGAGATAGAGGTCATTGCACTTCAGATGATGCCAGATCATCTTCATGGCATCCTTTTCGTCAGAGAAAAGATGGAAAAGCCCATCGGCATGGCTCTTCGTGGTTTTAAACAGAGTTGCAATAGGCATTACCGTGAACTAGTACTCGGAATCTCTCCTATCTCCGAAAAATCTAATCAAGGGTTTGAACAACGCGAACGACGAGGCGAAGACCGCACTCATGGAATGTTATTCTCCCGTGGATACAATGACAAGCTGCTGCTACGCTCTGGACAACTCGATAGGTGGTTGCACTATTTAGAGGACAATCCCCGACGACTATTGATGAAACGAGAACATCCAGACTTGTTCCGCGTACAGCGTGATATTATAGCTGCAAATATCAAGTTCTCGGCCATAGGTAACCGTTTCCTACTCGAGCGCCCTATGAGGTTGCAAGTTCAATGTTCCCGCCGACTCACTGAAACTGAGATAAAATCTGCCAAAGAGAACTATCTCAAAGCTGCCCGCCAAGGAGCAGTGCTCGTCTCTCCTGCTATTTCACCTGGCGAAAAAGCCATTATGCGTGCAGCCTTTGATGAAGGACTAGCTTTGATCTTTCTACAGGAAAACGGTTTTACCGACCTTGCCAAACCTGGTGGCGCACGTATGGAAGCCTGCGCACGAGGCCAGCTACTCATTCTTGCTCCATGGGAGCATCACAACGAGCAGTTCACCATCAGTCGAAACCAATGCCTAAAACTCAATGATATAGCTCGGCTCATTTGTGATGATGAAAACCGAACAAGATAAAAAGAAAATAACGCTGGACTCTAAGCCTCACAGAGTAATGACCACCAACTGACTAATGTTCTGGATGAAATCCTTTATGATTATCTTTGGGTACAAAGATAAGAGATTTTTCCAGTTTTTCATATTAATTTTAGCCCAATCTACAAATTTACTAAAAAAGTATCGTAAAAATTTGGAAATCTCAAAAAATCTTGTTATCTTTGCAGCAGGGAAACCGGATATGTAGAGCGGGAAACTCATCGATTCTTACACTTACCGGGTAAAGCGTATGCTGAAGGCGCGCTATCGACCCTGACGACGCCACGAACACTGGTACCACCGGCGGGAATTCGAAAGATTACGGAGGCGGACCGCAGCCCAAAACCTATATACTGGAGTTTCATCACGTCCAGAGAGCCGGTTTCCTTTTTTTATTTATTCCCATGACATCCTATCAACTCGGACAAGCTGGCGA
>JAGCNQ010000208.1 GCA_017645845.1 Bacteroidaceae bacterium | reverse complement strand
TTTTGGGACACTGTACTCTATACCATCTTAATGTCTCTGAATGATGCATTGAGTTTATTGCCAAGCATCGTCAGGTCATTGTCGAGTTTCTGGCTCGTGATTTGTAGGCTTGGCGTCGGACGCCTTGCCGCCTTGCGGCGGTAGGTTTTCGGTCGCCTGCCCCCGAACCGTACTTACACGTCTCCGCGTATACGGCTCTCCATCAGTAACGGCACTCTGTCATTTAGCGTGAATCATTTCGTTGCAGTGCTGACATACGACCAGTGTCTTTCTGCGCCTTTTGAGCATGACCTTCTCCCATTCAGTATCACCTTTGAGAGTTGTCAGGTTGCGCACTTGGTGCATCAATACTTCGCCTTCAGTCCCACATAGTTCGCATTTTCCTTCCCTAAGCCTTTCCACAAGGCTCGGATAAGGTGCGGCGAATGTATGTGGCAAGATGTCGAACGTGGCATATCCAGCTTCCGTCCGTCTCTTGAAGCCGCCATTGTACAGGATTCTGTACTTCTGGTTGCCCTTTGCATCCTTGTAGGGGATAACGAAGTCCTTGTCCTTTCGGTAGCGGTTTGTTATCGTCCTTACGGAGCAGTTTAGCTTCTGGGCAAGCGTCTTGAACATGCTGAATTTCATGATGCCTGCAAAGGAATGCCCAACCGCTGATGCGTTGTTGGCGATGGAATAGTAATTGTAGAATCCCCGTATCTCCTGGTTGAAGCGTGCAAGGATGTCCTCTTCGGGTCTGCCCACCAGTGCCGTCCGTGCTTTTGAGTCCCACGTTTCCTTGCCGTTCTTCTGCTTGAAAGTAACGACATCGTACTCCATGAGCTTCTTTCGGACGATTTCTGACGGCATGTGCAGGATGATGTTTCCGTTAAAGTATCTTCTGCGAATCCCGTTGCTATTCCTTTTGGTCGCATTGTCCTTGCGGGTGTAGATTTCATATCCGAGAAATCTCGCTGGCTCCTGTGCATTGGTGATGAGTGTTTTCTCGGCAGACAGCTCCAGCTTGAGTTTATCACTCATGTAGGCTGTGATGTCTGCTTTTATCTTCTCACACTCTGCCTTTGTTCCGATAACACCGATGAGGAAATCATCTGCGTATCTCTGGTACTTGAGTCTGCGGAAGCCCTCGTCCATAGGGTCTGCACTCGCTGTGCGGAATGCTTCTTCGTGCAATGTCTGGATTTCCGCTTTCATGGCTGCTATACGGGATTTGTCGCTGACTTCGCTACACCTCCTGTTCAGATAGTGTATGCGTCCGTTCAGCCTGCAAATCTCCTTCGTCCTTCTGCGCTTGTCGCCTTTGTCAAAGCCTTGGGCGTATTCCTTCATGTACTTGTCGAACTTGTCAAGGTAGATGTTGGCCAATATGGGGCTGATGATTCCACCCTGCGGCGTTCCCGAGTACGTCTTGTGGTACTCCCATTTCTCCATATAGCCAGCGTTGAGGAATTTCCTTATCAGTCTGAGGAATCGCCCGTCGGCTATCCGCTCAGAGAGAATCGAGATAAGGACATTGTGGTCAATGTTGTCGAAGAAGCCTTTGATGTCTCCCTCGATAAACCACTTTGTTCCCGTGAAACTCTTCTGGATGCCGAGCAGTGCGGTGTGGCAGCTGCGGTTGGGTCTGAATCCGTGCGAGGTATGCTCGAAGCTTCCCTCATACACGGCTTCAAGTATCATCCGCACGACCTCCTGCACCAGCTTGTCCTCAAAGCTGGGGATTCCGAGGGGGCGCATCTTCCCGTTCTTTTTGGGAATGTACGTCCTGCGTGCCGGCTTTGGCTGGTAGGTTTCGTCTTTCAGCGATGCAATGACGCAGGCTATTCTTTTGAGGGTCATCTGGTCGGCGGTCTTGCCGTCCGTGCCAGCCGTCATGTTGCCTTGCTTCGCATAGATGCGCTGGTAGGCCACGTGGAACATTTCCTCATTGAACAGCAGACGATAAAGCCTCTCGAACTTGTAGTCCGAGACATTGCTGTGTTTTGATAGAGTGTTTAATACGTTCTCTGGACTTCTCATAACGTCTCTCACGTTTTCCTTTGATTTGTATTAAAGTTACTGACTGCTCCCCTTCGCCATGTGAGGGTCGTTATCCCTCTCGGACTACTACGGGAGCTCCGTTGCCATATCGGATATTCAGAGCCTTTCACTCATAGCCCTTGTGGGCATTCCGACTTAGGCAATCCCCGTTTACTTACTTGATAACTATTCGGCTTGGCAGATTGTCGGATGTGACTTCCGTCCTTTCTCCGCTTATTGCGGCTGTGCCGTAGTCGATTCGCCAGCACCACACTAACGCGCAAAATAGGTGGTGTACTACGGTGGGACGTAATGTGTAAATGCCTTCCGTCCCAGCAAGAATCTGGTACCACTGAACTGTCATTCAACCAATTCGGGCTTCATCCTCGTATCTGTCATTCTGCCTTGCCATTCAGTCGCAGCGTGGCATTTCGCTGACTTATGGCTTTACCAGCATGCTACACTCCCCGTCGGGTTTCCCTTTCGGATAAGCTGGTCGGCAGCAGGTCTCTCGGAATCCTGACCTGTCTCCTTGCCAAAGGAGCATTTATCAAGCAGCCATTACGGGCGCACCGGCGTAAATCTGGGTCGTGGCGACGTTCTTGTGGCCGAGGATATGCTGGACAGTATAGACGCTGGTGCCAGCCTCAACCTGTAGCGAACCGAAGGTATGTCTGGAGCAATGGTAGCTCAGATGCTTGGTGATGCCAGCCT
>JAGCNQ010000207.1 GCA_017645845.1 Bacteroidaceae bacterium | reverse complement strand
TCGTTTCTGCACAAAGGTACAAATTAATTCGTAATTCATACTTCATAATTCATAATTATTTTCTTTTACAATTATTTTTTTTGAAATCTTGCCCATTTTCCCATAATCTTTCAACTTTCAACTTTCAACTTTCAACTTTATTTCGTACCTTTGCACCCATCTATAATCATTGGACATTGAGAATTTACCATTGATGTAAATGGTTAAATTGAAAATCGTCGAATAGTGAATTGATTTAATGTGGATTGAATCAGTCAATGCCATTGACCTCGCAGTTCGGGGTATAGTGGTAGGAATTGTGGCAAGTGCTCCGATGGGACCAGTCGGAGTTCTTACCGTCCAACGCACCCTCAACAAGGGGCGATGGTATGGTTTTGCCACAGGACTCGGGGCAGCCTTGAGCGACCTCATCTATGCGTTAATGACGGGCCTCGGAATGAGCTTTATGATGGATTTCATCGAGAAACCCACCACCGTCTTCTATCTCAAACTGCTGGGCAGTATCCTGCTTTTCTGCTTTGGTGCATACACTTATTGCATCAAACCTGCACCTCCACATAAGCCAAGTGGAAAACGTGGGAGCCTTTGGCACAACATGTTCACAGGCTTTGCCATTACTGTTAGCAATCCCCTCATCATATTTCTTTTTCTGGCGCTCTTCGCCAGGGTAGGCTTTGTTGTGCCCGACCATCCGGTGGAACAAGCGCTTGGTTATGCTGGAGTAGTGGCAGGAGCCATTATATGGTGGTTCTGTCTTACTACTGCGCTCAACAGAATAGGCTCTCGTATTGATATGGGAACCATCCGTGTACTCAACCGCCTACTTGGTTTGCTCGTAATGGTAGGTTCATTGGTTGGTTTGCTCTACACCTTATTCAGAGATTAGCGTATGTTCATTGCACAAAAACTCAGGAATCCGAGCATCAGCGCATACCTTATATATATGTATCAGGTAGAGGACTTGGTGCGTGCCTACGGACTGGATGCCGACCGCATTGCCGCCGAATATCTGCCGCGCTTTGGCTACG
The DNA here is from genome assembly GCA_017645845.1 of Bacteroidaceae bacterium. Classification (GTDB taxonomy): domain Bacteria; phylum Bacteroidota; class Bacteroidia; order Bacteroidales; family Bacteroidaceae; genus Physcousia. Next base: position 8,778 of record JAGCNQ010000207.1, on the reverse strand, counting down.
ATGAAAAGCAGTTACAGCAGGCCAGCGAATGGTACGAGTCCTTAGCTCGGATGATGCGCGAAGAAGGAAAGGAAGAGACCGGTCATGTCCGAGTCGTACAGAACACTCTTGACCTCCTCGAAGACCACCATCAAGAACTCCTTGCAGATAGTGAAGAACACGAGTACCGAGCCGCCTACTACAAGGCTTTGCCTCAGATTGTGGCTTTGCGGGCTCAGGGGAATAACAAGGACAAACATGAGATGGAGAATTGCATCGATGCCCTCTATGGTGCCACCCTGCTCCGTATGCAGGGAAAAGAACTTTCGGCAGGGACACAAGCAGCCCTTAAGCCCATCAGCGAGTTACTTCGCTTGGGCGAAGAGAAGGAACACGTTTGAATTTTGAATTTATAAATTTTGAATTATTTCAATGGTAAATGAAATAACACGCCGCCGCACCTTTGCCATCATCTCGCATCCCGATGCCGGCAAGACAACGCTAACAGAGAAGCTGCTCCTCTTTGGAGGACAGATTCAAGTGGCCGGTGCCGTCAAAAGCAATAAGATTAGGAAGACTGCCACCAGCGACTGGATGGAGATTGAAAAACAACGTGGCATAAGCGTGACCACATCGGTCATGGAATTCGATTACTCCCCCTCTGGGGAGACAGAGGGGGACTGCTACAAGGTTAATATCCTCGATACCCCAGGTCACCAGGATTTTGCCGAGGATACCTTTCGCACCTTGACTGCTGTTGATAGTGCCATTATCGTCGTTGACGGAGCTAAAGGCGTTGAGGCACAAACACGCAAACTGATGGAAGTCTGTCGAATGCGCAAGACACCCGTCATCATCTTCATCAACAAGATGGACCGCGAGGGTAAAGACCCCTTTGACCTCCTGGATGAACTGGAGGAAGAGCTGCAAATCAGCGTCCGTCCCCTCTCATGGCCAATCAATCAGGGGGCAAAGTTCAAGGGAGTCTATAATATCTATGAGCAGAACCTCAACCTCTTCACACCCGACAAACAAAAAGTGACCGAGAAGGTCTCTGTCGACATCAACAGCCAAGAACTTGATGAGAAGGTGGGAGAGCGGGATGCTGCCAAACTCCGCGAAGACCTTGAACTGGTGGATGGCGTTTATCCTGAGTTCAGCGTGCAGAGCTATCTTGATGCAGAGGTGGCTCCTGTCTTCTTCGGATCGGCTCTGAATAACTTTGGTGTGCAGGAACTGCTCGACTGCTTCGTGCGCATCGCCCCTTATCCGCGTCCCACGATAGCGGAGGAACGCACAGTCACGCCCGACGAACCCAAGTTCACTGGTTTCATCTTTAAGATAACAGCCAACATCGACCCGAACCATCGCTCATGTATTGCCTTCTGTAAGGTCTGCTCGGGCAAGTTTGTTCGCAATGCGCCCTATTTGCATGTACGTCAGGGAAAGACGCTTCGTTTCTCCAGCCCCACACAGTTTATGGCACAACGCAAAGAAACTATTGACGAGGCTTGGCCAGGAGACATCGTCGGATTGCCCGACAATGGTATCTTCAAAATCGGCGATACTCTGACCGAAGGCGAGAACCTGCACTATCGTGGTTTGCCTTCCTTCTCTCCCGAAATGTTCAAGTACATTGAGAATGCAGACCCCATGAAGACCAAGCAACTGGAGAAGGGTATCAACCAACTCATGGACGAGGGTGTTGCCCAGCTTTTCATCAACCAGTTCAACAACCGCAAGGTTATAGGCACCGTCGGACAATTGCAGTTCGAGGTCATTCAGTATCGTTTAGAGAATGAGTATGGGGCTAAATGCCGCTGGGAGCCCATCAGCCTTTACAAAGCTTGTTGGGTAGAAGCGATGCCTGGCTACGAACAGGAACTGGAGGCATTCAAGAAGCGTAAGCATCAATATATGGCCCGCGACAGAGAAGGCCGGGATGTCTTCCTTGCCGACTCAGGCTACGTCCTTCAAATGGCTCAGCAAGACTTCGAACACATCCGCTTCCACTTCACAAGCGAGTTCTAAACAGAAATATCCAACAACGGATTACACGGATTTTACGGATTATTCTATATGCTGATTATCGGCATTGCTTCAATCCGTAGAATCCGTGCAATCCGTTGTTTTATTATAGAGCTACCTTGTCATCAGAAACTTGGCTCAACCTCGCCGCGCTGATAGGTCGTCCAGCCTTGACTGTCTTGCCAGTAGCCAGCGAAACGCAGTACGTTTGCGTCAGCAAAGCCGAAAAGGGCATTAGTGCTGTAAGGCAGATAGTCGTAGCTTTCGTTATCATATTTGGCATATAGGTAAAGGCGATTCTCGCCTACGCCATTGCTGTTGCGCTCCCATCTCAGCGACCAAGTACCAGCGAAAGTGCCATTTATTTGTGGAATGTCCTCCCAGTCGGTGTACTGTTCCTCGCCTCCAATCGTAACGAGCTGCCTTGCCTGCCATTTGCGTTGTCCGCTGAATGTGCCGTCGGCTTTGAATGTCAGTTGCTCGAATACCCGCTGCTTTTCAGAAATGCTCTCATAGTGCCATGTGCCAACAATGAGCTTTGTATATTGCTCCCGCAACTGCTCCGTCTTTTCGTGTGCCTCTGGATCTGCCCATTCGGGGGCTTTACTGCAAGAAGAGAATGTGAAGGCTATGATGGCGAGAAGTCCGATAAAGATGGCTTTCATTTTCATGTTTTTTAGTTTTTATCAATACTATATAAACAACGTCGCAAAGCATTTTTTTAGTGTGTCATAGTTCCCTCTTTTAAATATTATTAACAAAAGCCTCCTTTTTCCTTCAATTAGGATAATTAATGTCACCTTATATAGCTGTAATCATAAAAAAAAATGTATCTTTGTGGCACGATTCTAAGACAGAAACATGACTCAGAAAGAAATAGCAGAAGACATTAGGACCGCTGTACAGACTCTGCGGAAAGGCGGTCTCATCCTCTACCCTACTGACACCATTTGGGGGATTGGTTGCGATGCTGCCAACGAAGAAGCCGTGCGTCGCATCTTCCAACTTAAACGCAGGGAGGACAGCAAGGCGATGATTTGTCTGGTGGATAGTGCCAACCGCATGCAGCGCTACCTCCGTCAGGTGCCTGATGTTGCTTGGGATTTGGTTGAGTATGCCGACAACCCCCTTACCCTCATCCTTGATGGTGCCGTCAATCTTGCTCCCAGCCTTATTGCCGAAGACGGAAGCATCGGCCTTCGTGTCACCCGCGAGAACATTAGTCATGAACTCTGTTATCGTTTCGAGCGTGCAATCGTCAGTACAAGTGCCAACATCAGCGGAGAACCTTCGCCGGCTTGCTTCAACGAAATCTCTGAGGAAATAAAACAGGGGGTTGATTACATCATGCGTTCCCGTCAGAATGACTTGAGCAAGAGCAAACCCAGCCAAATCATCAAGCTCAGTCTCGACGGACAGATACAAATAATAAGGAAGTGAACTACAGGAACCTCATAGCCTACTTGCTTCGCTGGCGCCGAAGGCATTTCTCCGACAATACTTTTGTGCTGCTCATCAGCTTCCTCGTCGGCATCTTTACTGCCTGTGCGGGACTATTGCTGAAGTGGCTCATCGGCCAGATAGAGCACCTCCTTACACAGGAGTTCTCCGTGACGGGCGCCAACTGGCTCTACCTTGTTTATCCTGTGGTGGGCGTGTGGTTGACGATGCTCTTCATTCGCTATGTCGTTCGTGACGATATCGGCCATGGCGTCACCAAGATACTCTTCGCTATTGCCCGCAAGCAGAGCCGCATCAAGCCTCACAATACATGGTCTTCGGTTGTAGCGTCCGCTATCACCATCGGCTTTGGCGGTAGTGTCGGAGCAGAGGCACCTATCGTACTTACCGGCAGCGCCATAGGAAGTTCTTTGGGTCAACTCTGCCGATTGAGCAACAAATACATGATGTTACTTGTGGGGTGCGGAGCTGCCGGAGCCGTAGCGGGCATTTTCAAGGCCCCCATTGCCGGACTTGTCTTCGTACTCGAGGTGCTGATGATTGACCTGACGATGACCAGCCTCCTGCCCTTGCTCGTCACCAGCGTGACCGCAGCTGGACTTACCTTTGCCGTCTCGGGCACCAATCCTATTTTCGAGTTTCATCTGCAGGATGCTTTTACAGTTAACCGCATTCCTGCTTACCTTGCTTTAGGCATCGTCTGCGGATTAGTAGCGCTCTATTTCACCCGCACCATGAACATGCTCGAAGGGGTCTTCCGTCACCTGGATGGTCGCTACAAGAAGTTCGCGCTCGGAGCCGTCATGCTAAGCCTGCTCATCTATCTCTTCCCCTCGCTTTACGGCGAAGGTTACGACCTCATCACCCTTCTGCTCAACGGCAACGGACAAGCCGACTGGAACACCGCGATGGACCGTTCCCTTTTCTATGGCAGCGACCATTTGCTTGTCTATCTCTTCTTGATAGTCGTCTTCAAAGTCTTTGCCTCAACAGCCACCAACGGCGGCGGTGGTTGTGGTGGTATCTTCGCACCCAGCCTCTTCTTGGGTTGCATTTGCGGCTTCATCTTCTGTCGGCTGTGGAACACCTACGACGTACTGGGTATCGACATTCCAGAACGCAACTTCGCCATGCTGGGCATGTGCGGTCTGATGAGCGGTGTCATGCACGCACCCCTTACAGGTATCTTCCTCATTGCCGAGCTCACTGGTGGGTATGCCCTTTTCATGCCGCTTATGATTGTAGCTGTAGGTTCCTACCTCACCATCAAGTATTTCGAACCACACAGCATCTACGCGATGCGACTGGCACAACGCGGCGAACTGCTCACTCACCACACCGACAAATCCATTCTCACCCTCATGAGCATGGATAGCGTCATTCAGCATTACGACCACGTCCTCTATCCTGACATGAACCTGGGCGATGTCGCTACACAGGTCAGCAATAGCAAGAACCACGTGTTCCCTGTTGTCAACAAGCAGATGCAGTTTGCCGGAGCCGTTTATCTCGACGACATCCGCCATCTGGTCTTCCGCACGGAGCTATATAGGGATTTCTCTGTCTCCCAACTCATGAAGCAGCCCGAGGCCCTGCTCTCCGTAAATGATGCGATGGATGTTGTGGTGAGCGTTTTCGACCATACCCGAGCCTGGACCTTACCCGTTGTCGATGCCGACGGTGTCTTTGTTGGTTTTATCCGCAAGAGTACCGTCCTGACCGTCTATCGCCAGATGCTTGCCGACCTCTCGAATGACTAAGAAGCCTGTTCCCTTTGGGTAAAATGCTCTAGAGCCGAAGCTGTTGTCATAACTCTTCAAACCTCTTAAACTTTTAAACTATACAAAGTGTCCCGCGAGATTGACTTGAGCATTTCTGCTTACGGCGTTACACGCCCTCTTGACTACGATGTAGTCATCCTGCCCTGGGGTGCAACAGAACCCCACAACCTGCATCTCCCGTATCTCACCGATGCCATCCTGGCCCACGATGTGGCAGTTGATGCTGCCCAACTTGCTCTCAACGACTATGGTGTCCGCGTTATGGTACTGCCTCCTGTGGCGATGGGTGCCCAGAACCCCGGGCAGCGCGACCTGAAGTTCTGCATCCACTACCGCTATGACACCCAACGTGCCGTCCTCGCCGATACGGTGGCCTCGCTACACCATCAAGGCTTTCGTAGGTTGCTTATCGTCAATGGTCACGGAGGCAACACATTCAAGAGCATGATTCGCGATCTGGCGATGGATTTCCCGGATTTCATCATCCTTTCCAGCGAATGGTTTACTGTCCTTCCTAGTAAAGAGTGGTTCGATGAACCAGGAGACCACGCCGACGAGTTGGAGACTTCCGTGATGATGCACTACCATCCCGAACTCGTCAACCTCAGCGAGGCAGGTCCTGGCTGTGCCAACCCTTTCGCCCTGCAGAGCCTTCGCGAGAAAACCGCTTGGCTGCCTCGTCATTGGACGCATGTCACAGACGATACTGGTATCGGAGACCCACGTCTTGCTACTGCCGAAAAAGGCCGTCGCTTCGCTGAAGCCGTAGCCCAGAAATATGCCGTCTTGTTGAAAGAACTTGCAGCCGTAAAAGATGAGCAGGACTTCTATGTACATAATTAATTAATAAGAAGACAACAATATGATGAGAATATGGCTTTTCGTGTTGCTCACAGCCATTAGTATTCAAGGCAGCGAAGCACGCCGGACGGATGAGAATGTTACGCTACTCTACTGGAACATACAGAATGGAATGTGGGACGGACAGACCGATGACTACCAGCGGTTCACATCGTGGGTGAAGGCACAAAGTCCCGATATCTGCGTGTGGTGCGAAGCCCAGAAACTCTACGTCACGAATACTGCCAAGTCGGAAGTAGAGACGGAAGCCGAATGTATGGAACGATGGAAGAGATTGGCAGAGCGCTACGGGCACACCTATGTCTATCTCAGCGCCCATCCCGACCACTATCCACAGCTCATCACCTCACGTTTCCCGCTGGAAGCCGAGAAACTCATCTCAGGTAATGCCGACACAATCGTCTGTCACGGAGCATCGTGGTACAAGTTGAAGCGAGGACGCAAGACGCTGAATATCGTCACCCTGCACACCTGGCCGCAAGGCTATGGTTACAAGGTGCCTCAAGAGGAGCGCGAAGCCAGTCGTGCCCGCCATGAGGGCGACCTCTTTCGGCGTGTGGAGATGGAGTATATCTGTAAAGAAACCGTGCTCTCACATCCCAAGGCCCGCAAGGAAATGTGGGCTATGATGGGCGACTTCAACTCCATATCCCGTGTGGATAATGCCACATATCAGTTACCCGACACCTCAACCCGTTTCCTCGTTCACGACTTCATCCTCGAGCAAACACCATACATCGACCTCATCCACGACACCCATCCCGAGCAGTTCATCAGCACTACGGGCGGCCAGTCGCGCATCGACTTCCTCTATGTCACTCCTGCTTTGCGAAGAAACATTCTTGATGCTACTGTGATTCGCGACGACTACACCACACCCGTCCGGAACCCGCAAAAAATCTCCAACTTCTGGCACCCCTCCGACCACTGCCCCATCCTCGTCCATTTCAAGTTATAGCCATCGTGTCTAAGAATCGGATACTTGTCTATACTGCTCTCACTTTTTTCTTGTTTATATGCTTGCCGCTCTTTCTCCACATCAACCAAGGGTGGCGGTCGTAGGGAAAGTCAAGGTCTTAAGTTTCACAGGGGAGTAATGTCATCGTATATCCGAGATTAAGACTTAATCCCCGATCGTGCACGTGTCTTTCGGCTGCTCTTGGAAAGCTTTGGTCTCGATGGAGATGACTCCATTCTTAGCTTTTTCGCCGAAGATTTCTGTGGCACGACCGTCTTTGATGACGGTGACGGATGCGATATCTTCTTTACTGATGTGAAGCAGTTGACCGAGAACATCCTCGTCTAAATGGTCCTTTTTCTTGTTGATGAAGTCAGCGGGGAGTTCTACCACCTTGCCGTCCAGAAGAAAGAGGGGAGTATCGTCAATATTTGTGAAGCAGATGATGCCGTGCTTATCCTTGTAGTTGTACTTTGCTGTTCCGTTCGGACTCTTAAGAATTTCCCACTTCGAATTCTGTACAAGCGACTGGTAGTTTCTTAACTCGGACTCAGTGGCTTGGTGTCCGTTGATAAACACATATTCGCAGGAGCATTCGAAGTCACCAGTAGCAGCTTCCCCTTCGTGTGAAAAGCCGATGATTCTGCCATACTGGTCTTTGACAGGATGGATGGCGAAGGGAGTGTCGTCATGCATTTCAGTAGCATCTGTTGGGATTGCTTTTGTTGTGAGGTTTTCTGTTTTAGGTTCGTTGAAGACGGGCACATCTTTGGTTTCCAAAGTGATTACGAAATCTTCCACAGGGTCGATCTCAGTTGGTGTGGCGAAGGCATTGATTGTCAACGCCACAACGGGGATGGCGCAGAGTGCTTTGAGCATGAACCATCGGGAGGAGGGTTTCTTGTACATCATAATAATACGTTTTTTGAATGAGCCGTGACCAAGGTTGTTGGTGAAAGGCTGCAGTCGATTCCCGACCACCTTCATCACGAGTAATTGTTGATATGACTTTGCATCGATGCCTTGATGGATGACCGCCTGGTCTGCTTCGTACTCATGCACCGCTTTGAGGTCGCGGCAGATGAACCAGACGAAGGGATTGAACCATTGGAAGATCTTCATGGCTTCCAAGAGTAGGAGGTCGTAAGTGTGTCCCATGCGGATGTGTTCCTGCTCATGGGTGAGAATATACAGACTGTGTTGCTCATAGTCCTGCACGTTCATCACGATGTAGCGGAAGATGCTGAAGGGGGTGACATCGCCTTTGAGCAGCACGATGGTGTTGCCCTCGGAATCGGTGTGCCGCAACCCACCATGCAGCATGCGGACGAGCGAAAAGACTTGCACGAAGGTCAAAATCAGCATCGCAGCTACACCTGTCAGATACACAGCTGCAACAACTTGTGTCCATGTGAGACGATGAACAGCAGTAGGTGTGGTGACGATGGGTATGTTGTCATGCTCAATGTAGGTCTGCACCAAATAAACTTCCTCATTGATGACCGTCGGGTGCTCTGTTGTGAAGTGAAGCAGCGGCACAATGAGGGACGTCAGTATGATACCCACCAGCATGCAACGGTTGAATCGATGGAAAGTTTCTTTACTCAGGAAGAAAAAGAAACAGTTGTAGAGGAGTGCCAATGTGATAGCTGACTTGAGAATGTATAGCATGGTTTTGTTATATGATTATATGTTATTAAGTTATGTTTG
>JAGCNQ010000206.1 GCA_017645845.1 Bacteroidaceae bacterium | reverse complement strand
TTTTCCTCCCCTTTTAAGGGCGACTTTTTCACCTCCGTCGCGACTGGGTAGTCGCTCCCCTTTGTGGGGCCGCAGCCACATTTAGTGGCTACTCTAAAGACCCCAGTCGCCCCCTTTAAGGGGGAGTCAGAGGGGGTCTACATGAAGGCTATGAAAAAGACTAAAATCCTTGAACTCGTCCTGAAGGTGATTGTTGCAGCCATTACGGCAGCACTCACGGCAATCACCACAACAAGTTGTATGGGCTTTGGCCCAATCCGGTAGCTTTTCCTTTCTGTATTTCGGGGCTGTATCGTGACGATACGGCTCCGATTTTATATTTTGTCATTTTGTAAATTGTCATTTCTGGGGGCGTTTTTGCAACCAAGCAATCGGTGTACACCTATTCTTTTTCCATATAAACCCAAGTCAAGCCGGGGCCGACTTCCTCGCTCTTGTAGGGCTTGAAGCCTTCGCGCAGATAGAACTCGTATGGAGGACGAACCTGCTGGCATGTACAAAGCCAAGCGCGATGATGCGGAAGACGTGACTGTATCTCCCGGAACAACTGCCCCCCGATACCATGCCGCTGATACTCCGGCAAGACCATCAGACGACCTATATACAAGGATGCATCTGTCACGTTGCCTCGAACGGAACCGATGATAAGTCCGTCTTCGTTTTCCACCTTCAGCGTCGTACCTTGTGCAAAATCCTCATAGGCATGTTCCAGTGACTCGGTCATAGGGGGAGCATCATTCCATCCAAGCATTGCGCAAAGAGGACCGAAAGCCTTGCGTTGCAAGTCAAGGAGAGCCGGCACATCCTGTATCGTTGCAATTTCAATCTTCATAAGCTTATCGTTTTAATTTCCTTCTGCAACTCATCAAGGAAGCGAGCGGCATGTGCGCCGTCCATTTGCGTATGGTGAAACTGAAAGGAAACGGTGAGAGAGGTCTTGAAGAAGCTTCGTTTGTACTTGCCCCAGATGAGGAATGGATTGTTGAAGATGCCGCTATACATGCCGACTGCAGCATCGATGTCGTATTGTGCCAAAGCCGATGTGCCAATGACCATACTGTCGGGCAGGTCGTGATTGGTGCAAGCCTCAGCCACTTGTTTTGTCAATTGAAGGTAACTCTGGTTGAAGGCAGACAAGTCCTCGCTGAAAGGAATGTCGCATGAACTGACCTCGCCCTCTTTGTTTGCAACGATGGTGTTCACGGCAAGGCTGTCGTATTGCATCAACTTATCACCTTCGGGCAGCAGGTAAAACTCCTTGATGCCGCTTGCAGCTTTGCCGATGCACCAGCACATCAGCATATTGAACTTCATGCCTGTACGCTTGCTCACCTTTACGAGCCTTGTTACGTCGAGCGTCTTGAAGAATGTCACCATCGGCATCGGTGCCTTCATCCACATCTCGAAGGCGTATGCCCGACTGGTTTCACGGGGATTGATTTCGTGTTTCATGGTTCTATTTGTGTTGTCAGTTTCATCACTTTCACGGGGCGGTCGCTGCCAAGCTGTAGGCGGCTGCAATAGTTGATTTCACCTGTGTCGCGAAAGCCGCACTTCTCCATCACATGACCCGAAGCAGGATTATCAACAAAGAAATCGCTCCAGATGGTGCAGAAGCCTTTCTCGTTGAAACAGTAGTCAATCAAAAGCCGCAGCGCTTCGGTGCAGATGCCCTGGTTCCAATATGGCCGCGCCACCCAATAACCCGCTTCGACATCGTTCTCACCAATGTTGATATTGCTCTCACCGAAAGTATAATAGCCGATGCAGCCAATGACCTCGCTTGTCTCCTTAAGTTCGATGGCCCAGGTGTGGTCGTTGTTGAAGATGGTTCGGATAATCTCAAGGCTTTCCTCAACGCTCTTATGCGGCGGCCAACCGGCACAAGGCCCCACCTCAGGGTCGCTGGCATATTTGTAGAGAGTCTCAGCATCGCTATCCCTCCAAGGACGCAATAATATCCTATTCGTTTCCATGATATTCTCTTTAGTAACGCAAAGGTACGATAACTTTTTCATTGTTGCAAGTTTCTTAGGTTATGAATGTGTTCCAAAGAACGCTCCATTTGTATCATTATGAAACCAAAAACAGGCAAATTTCTTGCTCTATGTCAAGAAAAACACACAAAATCAAACATTCTGCATATAAAACTTTGCAAGAAGCAACAAAATGCCATACCTTTGCAGCAGATTCTTTACAAAACGTAAGAAAAGACAAAGAAAACGGACGCAATAGTATAGTCACAAACCAAACAAGCACAATTATGGCAAACGAATTGAGATTCCAGGTTGTAGGAGAGGCGTTCAAGAAGAAGCCGCTCGAAGTAGAAGCACCCAGCGAAAGACCTTGCGAGTACTTTGGCAAGAAGGTCTTCAACCGCGAAAAGATGTACAAGTACCTGCCAAAGGACATTTATGAGAAGATGGTTGATGTCATCGATAATGGCGCACACCTTGACCGCAAGGTGGCCGACGCAGTAGCAATCGGCATGATGCAATGGGCAAGGGAGAACGGCGTCACGCACTATACGCATTGGTTCCAGCCTCTGACAGAGGGGACCGCCGAAAAGCATGACTCGTTCATCGAGCACGACGGCAAGGGTGGCATGATTGAAGAGTTCAGCGGCAAGCTGCTCGTTCAGCAGGAGCCCGATGCTTCGTCCTTCCCTTCTGGCGGCATCCGCTCAACCTTCGAGGCACGTGGTTACTCGGCTTGGGACCCTACAAGTCCCGTCTTCATCATCGACGATACGCTTATCATTCCTACAGTATTTATTAGTTATAGCGGCGAGTCGCTCGATTACAAAGCTCCCTTGCTAAGGGCGCTGAAGGCCGTGAATGTGGCTGCTACTGAGGTTTGCCATTACTTCGACCCCGCCGTGAAGAAGGTGACGAGCAACCTCGGTTGGGAGCAGGAGTACTTCCTTGTTGATGAAGGTCTCTACGCCGCCCGTCCAGACTTGCTGCTGACTGGCCGTACCTTGATGGGACACGATTCCGCCAAGAACCAGCAGATGGACGACCACTACTTCGGCAGCATTCCCGAGAGGGTTGCAGCCTTTATGCGCGACTTGGAAATCCAGGCTCTTGAACTTGGTATTCCTTGCAAGACCCGACACAATGAGGTGGCCCCCAATCAGTTCGAGGTGGCTCCTATATTTGAGGACACGAACCTCGCAGTAGATCACAATATGTTGCTGATGTCTCTGATGAAGCGTGTAGCTCGTAAGCACGGGTTCCGTGCCTTGCTGCATGAGAAACCCTTCGCTGGCATCAATGGTTCAGGCAAGCACAACAACTGGAGCCTTTCGACAGACACAGGTGTGCTGCTCCACGCTCCAGGAAAGACACCCGAACAGAACCTGCGCTTCGCCACCTTCATCGTAGAAACGCTGATGGGCGTATATAGGCATAATGGCTTGCTGAAGGCATCTATCATGAGTGCCACAAATGCTCATCGTCTTGGTGCCAACGAAGCTCCTCCTGCTATCATCTCCAGCTTCCTCGGCAAACAACTCTCCGAACTCCTCGATCACATCGAGAAGGCCGACAAAGACGACCTCTTCTCGATGGACGGCAAGCAGGGTATGAAGATGGACATTCCCGAGATTCCGGAACTGCTCATCGACAACACCGACCGTAACCGCACCAGCCCCTTCGCCTTCACAGGAAACCGCTTTGAGTTCCGTGCTGTAGGTAGTGAGGCCAACTGCGCCAGCGCGATGATTACGCTAAACAGTGCTGTGGCAGAAGCTTTGACAAACTTCAAGAAACGTGTGGACGACCGCGTTGCTGCCATCGCCAAGGACTTCATGGGCTCTGAGCATAATGCCACCTTCCACGCTATCATTGATGTGCTTCGCGAGGACATCAAGACCTGCAAGCCGATCCGTTTCGATGGCAACGGTTACAGCGACGAGTGGAAAGCAGAAGCTGCCAAGCGAGGACTTGATGTAGAGACCAGCTGCCCTGTCATCTTTGAGCGTTACCTTGACCCAGAGAGCATCAAAATGTTCGAAAGCATGGGCGTGATGACCAAGAAGGAGCTTGAGGCCCGCAACGAGGTGAAGTGGGAGACCTACACGAAGAAGATTCAAATTGAGGCCCGCGTACTCGGCGACCTCTCGATGAACCACATCATTCCTGTTGCCACAAGTTACCAGAGCCAGCTCTTGCGTAATGTAGAGCGTATGCTTGGCGTCTTCCCCACAGAGAAAGCCAAAGAACTGAACGCCCGCAATCTGAAGATAATCGAGGAGATTGCTGAGCGCACTTCAGCTATCGAGACAGGTGTGGAAGAACTTGTCAATGCACGCAAAGTAGCTAATAAGATTGAGGACGAGCACGCAAAGGCCATCGCCTATCACGACACCATCGCCCCAAGACTCGATACCATACGTTATCAAATAGACAAACTCGAGCTCATCGTAGATGATGCCCTCTGGCCCCTGCCAAAGTACAGGGAGTTGCTATTCATCAGATAAAGCGTACTATACCTATTTAAATGTCACAGAAAGCTTAGTACAGAGTAAGTCGCCGTTGGTGACCTGTGCCTGAACTTTCAAACTATCGTCGGGTTGTTCCTCTATCTTGGAAAAGGTAATGGTCAACTCGGCGATTTCTTCTGGAGATACGATAGAAAGATACTTTATATTTTTTGCCTGACAAAGGCTAAGCTCGCGGTGCAGACGCACTTGGAGCAGTTCCTGGACCATCTGCACAATACATACCCCAGGCGTAATGGGATGACCCGGGAAATGTGCCCTGTAGATAGGCCACTCCGGATGCAAACGGACCTGAAAGACAAAGGACTCTTCCTCCTGATGCTGAGAAACAATAGTAAAAAGGTTATCTTGGAGTTTCATTTAACTATGGACTATGAATTATGGACAACAGACCTCCGCGCCTTATCAGCGCGCCTCGGTGCTAAAGCATCCTAGAACGGACAACGGACTATGGACTATGAACTATGGACTATGAACTAAAAACCCATTCTGTTCTTTCCAGCGAAGATAGAACTCGGGATTCTCAAGGATGAGTTCGTAGTTCTGGTCAGTAAAGGCCTGAATGGTGCGTGCGCTGGTAAGAAGAGTATTGTCGGCTGTGTCGTGTATCTCGTAGTCGAAGATAATCTTTGCAGCTGGCGTAAAATGATAAACGATGTCAATGCGCGGCTTCGTCGTATAGAGGATGGGACGATGGTAACGAATGTCCATATCAACGATAGGAGCAAAGACATGGTTCTTCAGGTAGTCATCATAGCAAAGTCCATAACGATGCCCCCAGCCTTCGCGAGCATCCTCGAGATAAAGCGGGTATGCTCCGTGCCAGACAACACCCATGATGTCAACCTCGCTGAAGCGCACTTCAAACTCACGTGAGAAAGTTAATTCATTGACCATTGAACATTGAGCATTGAACATTAAATACTCTTCTCCTCGGGGGAAAGGCTGGAAGAGGGACCTTCGCTTGCTTCTCCTTGCGCTATCTTCAGTCGTGTGGTAACAATGACCTCTGTTCCGACACGCACCTCGGCTGTGACAAGTGTGACATCGAATATCTCTTGCACAACCGTGATTGTCGTCTCTATCAGTTCCCCTTCACGAGGCAGGCGAAGGATGCAAAGGTCCTTTACCTCACCAATAAAACCGAGGCGAACACCCGTCTTCAAAATATAGCAATTGTAATAGCCCAAGCGTGCTGCGCAAGTTTGTGCGATATGCTCTATAATACCTGCCGAAGCAAGACAGCCGTTCTCAAGAAAAATGTTGTCGGGACGTATCGTCAAGCAGCAACTGCTCTGCGTATCACTATAGTCCGTCAGATAGTCCACCATAACAAAAGGTGGCCGCTGTGGCAACAATTCCAGGATGTTTATATCTTTATAATTCAAAATTCAAGATTATAAGATTAGAAAATAACTATGAACTATGGACTATGAACTATGGACTATGAACTATGAACTATGGACTATGAACTATGGACTATGGACTATGAACTAAGTATAGAGCCCTCCGTTGATGGAGATGACTTCACCTGTGATATAGGCAGCTGAATCAGAAAGCAGGAAACTGACAAGCTCAGCCACTTCTTCCGGACGGCCAAAACGACCCATCGGAATCTGCACCTTGAGTTCTTCAGCAGGCAGGTCCTTCGTCATATCTGTTTCGATGAAACCCGGAGCAACAGCATTAACCGTGACATTGCGTGTGGCGGCCTCAAGAGCAAGGGCTTTGGTCGCGCCGATAAGGGCAGCCTTGGCAGCGCTGTAGTTCGTCTGGCCAGGCAGTCCCTTAAGACCGGAGAGAGAGGTTATGTTTACAATACGACCACAGTGATTGCGACGCAACATTGCTGGCAGACAGCGGCGAGTGACGTAATAGAAGCCATCGAGCGATGTCTTCAGAACTGCATGCCAGTCCTCGCTTGGCATCATGAACATCATGCCGTCGCGCCGGATACCAGCATTGTTCACCAGATAAGCGATGTAGTCATCTGGGTGCGCTTTTCCCCATGCCTCAAAGGCACGATCCACCTCTTCCTCATTGCCCACGTCGAAGGGCATCAGTTCGGCTGTTCCGCCCGCAGCCTCTATCTCTGCTTTTACTTCCTCCGCTGCAGCGGCATTGCTTTGATAATTGATAATGACAGGCAGTCCCTGTGTTGCCAGTTTGAGACAGACTGCACGGCCTAATCCGCGCGAGCCACCAGTTATTAATGCATATTTCATATCTTCTTTCTTTTCTTGCATTTTCACAATGCGGGTGCAAAGGTACGAAAATTAAGTGAAAAGTGAAAAGTGAA
>JAGCNQ010000205.1 GCA_017645845.1 Bacteroidaceae bacterium | reverse complement strand
GGAATTTAAGTGCTACTCAGGTGGACGTTTAGTATGTCTCCCTGGCGTGCCAAAAAAACAAATCTCAGAGACCAGCGATCTACATTAGTGATATGAGACATTTGGGCTGTTTTCTTTTTAGCGTCCTATAGCCAGGAGCACAATAGCCTTGGACGCTAGTAGTCTGAGTTTTAATTTAATTTGTAACGACTAAGCATCTATTTCTTGTTAAATATCTGTAAATAAACGGATTGTTTACTATGCTTTTCTTGCACGATTCAAGTTTAATTGCTACATTTGTAACGGCAAAAGATAAAATCGTTACAATGGCAAGACCAATTAGTGCAGAAACGGCAAACAAAGTGACTCTCCACATCAATGGAGGCTACAGGTATGCTTCCACCCGTCCGCGGGTTGTCAATGAGGCTACCGGCAAGAATACGAACAAGAGCATCCACTGGGGTACAGTAACCGAGGACATGAGATTCATCCCTAACCAACGCTATATCTATGCTTCGCCTGAGGAGCGCAGTAAGCTTGTTTTCCCTGAAGGCTGGGATTTGAGTGAAATAAAGAAGCTCTCCGCTAATCGCGGTCCGGGCCGCCCCCCATCAGACGAGGACGACAAGAACAGGCTCTATGGTGCGACGTGGCTTTTGGAACAGATTGCCGACAAGACCGGCATCCGTCAGGATCTTGAGGAGGTCTTTGACGGCAACAAGGACATGGTGGATGACATCATGACACTTGCCATGTTCCCGTATATGACCAACTTCTCCTACTCACGCTTGTCCCGTCATCAGGAGGTGTACAAGTTCCCGACTTCTCGCCTGCTCACCCCTGGGGACATCACCCGTCTGACACAGGGCATCAAGGAGTGCCACCGTATGAAGCTGCTTAGGCTCAGGGCAGGGAGGGTCGGCAAAGACGAGCTGTGCGCTGTAGACTCCACGAGCCGCTCGGCTTACGGCAGTTCACTTGCCGACATACGGTGGGGACACAACAAGGAAGGGATGCCGCTTGAGCAGACCGACGAGGTGGTCGTGTACACGCTAAATCAGCACATGCCCATATACTACAGGACGTTCCCCGGCAACATACCAGACTCGAGGACGATGGACGTCATCACCACTGACATAGACCACGCGGATTTCCCCGATGTGATATTCATCACCGACCGCGGCTACATGAGCACCAAGGTGCTGGAGGACTTCATCCTAAAAGACAGGCGCGCTATCATGGCCGTCAAAGTCAACCAGAAAATTCCACTTGAGAAGATACGCGCCTTCGGGCAGTTCGGTGCGAAGCCTGACGGGATGGAGTTCGACGCGGAAAACAAGGTTTATTGCAAGCAGTATGACATAGACTACGAAGTCAAGACGCAGACGGGTACGAAGAAGGCCGACAGGCTCAGGCTTAACCTGTTCTTCGACCCTACCGTCCGCGGGGATAAGGTCATGTGTACAGAGATGAAACTGCAGGGACAGAAGAAGGCCCTGGAGGAGTTACAAGCTGCGGGAGAACCGGCACCAGACGCAGACACGCTTCGCAAGGATTATGACCTCCTCATCGTCGAAGTGGACGAGGCCGGCAAGATAAAATCTTTCAAACCCGATAAGGAAAAGTTTGACGAGACCATCCTCACGGCAGGGTTCTTTGCCAGCCTGACTCTCAAGCTTGACATGACCGCACCACAAGCAATGGATGCATACCAGCTCCGTGACGAGCAGGAGAAATACTACCAGCAGATGAAGTCCGAGGTGGCCTCGGACAGGCAGAGAAACTGGTCGGAGGACGGAAAGACCGGCAGACTGTTCATTCTGTTCGTCTCACTCATCTTGACTTCATACCTGCGGCACATCTGGAAGACAACACCGCTCAAGAAACTGTTCCCCTCATCGCTGGACATCATCGATGAGATGCGGTCTATCAGATGTATAGAGCATAAAGGACATGCCAAGAAGATTACGCCCTTTGTGGGAGGCCAACTGGAGATATGCAAGGTATTCGGCTTTGAAGTACCCAAGGGCTGCGAGCCTGGCTATAAATCAAGAAAGGCTGGTAGAAAGCGTGGCAGACCACGCAAAAATCCGGAAGCAAACATTGTCGTTACAAAATAAATTAATATTCAGATGTTTATGTCAATGTTTCTTTAGATCCTTTTTCATTATTATATTTTGTTCAGAAAAGTCAAAGGCATCAACGCCTTCCGCGCATACTTCCAGCTGAACATCCCGAAAAGTCTGGCTCGCTCATTCGTACAGAACTTCGACGGCGAGGAGGACACCACGGGAATTATTTCGACAACGAATTTCACGAATTCCGACAATGTCTTATACTGATATAGGTTGACACATTTAAGAACTTAATAAATGTGTTAAACGTATGAGAATTTTACATCCAAGATTTCCAAAGGAGACGAAAGCGGAGATAATCTCTGCTTATCTCACAGGCGACAACAGCTATGAAGAGCTGAGTGATTACTACAAAGTGGAGGCTGCCACAATAAGAACGTGGGTTAGCCGATACAGAAAAGGAAAAAATGTTGTATCTTTGCAGGCGGAATCCAAACCTGTAGAAGATATGGCACGTAAGAAGAAAGAATCAGAGAAGTCCCCAGAGGTTGCATTGCTGGAAGCACGCATCCGCGAGCTTGAGTTGCAGAACCTGGCCCTGAACACGCTGATAGACGTGGCAGAGCGCAACGGCATCGAGAT
>JAGCNQ010000204.1 GCA_017645845.1 Bacteroidaceae bacterium | reverse complement strand
GCACATTCGGTGCTGCCGTGTGCATCGGCAGGTTGATTTATGTCAATATATGCGCGGGGAGGGCTTTTAAGGCAAAAAAAATCTTCCTTTATATATAATGTATAGAAGATTTGCCGTACCTTTGCACCCGATTTGCGCGAAAAAGTGGTAAAAACACTGGCAAAATCAGTAAAAAACATAGAAAAAAACAATAATTTGATAAACAAAAACACATGAAAATGAAAAACGTTTACAAGAAATTTATGGCGCTTGCCTGCATGTTCCTGCTGGTAGGAGCAAATGCCTGGGGTACAGTAGAGACCTGGAATGGCGGAACGTCGGTAAATCCTACTGATGGCGAATGGTTCAACCTTCCAGGTACGAGTGTGTCTATATTTTGTGGTGACTACACCTATGATCACGGTATTTACGGAATTAAGTTTGGACAAGTTCATGGTTATCAAAATGTTAGTGACACATATGGTTATTTAAAAAGCACTATAAATGGTGTTATTACTCTTACAATTCAGTCTGTTAAAGTAAATGAACACTTTATAGTTACTGCCCCAGATGGTGTATCTTTTACTACTGACCATTCTCAGACAAGCAATAATGTAGCAGGAGATGGTGTTTCTGTCACATTTGAAGTGAAAGCGGGTTTGGAGTATTTCATGCAGATGTCAAGCACAAATCATTTTTTTATTAAGAAGGTGCAATTATATGATGAGGCTGAAATCCTCTCCTTAGATGAGACAACTGCGAATGCTACTAATAAATCTACCATATCAAGTTCTACTAGTAAGAGATGTATTAAGCTTAATAGGACACTCAAAGGTGGAATTTGGAATACATTCTGTCTTCCAATGACTATCCAAGCAGAGCAACTTGTAATAAGTGATGGTGTATATGCTTTGGGTAGCTATAACAGCAGTACGAATGAACTGACCTTTACCAAAAGCACAACTTTACAAGCCAATACTCCTTATTTAATTATGCCTGCAGCAGATGTTGTGAATCCCGCGTTTGTAGGTACTATCGTATCACCGACAGCAGCAACTGCAACAAATAATACTATTAACTTCGTGGGTGTTTATGGTGGCGAAAACATCTACACTACCGGCGATGCAAGTTCAACGAAGTTCTACCTGAATAGTACGGGTCATTTTGTATATCCTACAAGCAATACAGGAAACAATGGCAAGATTAAGGGATTCCGAGCTTATTTCGAATGGGTTGGTTCTGCTCCTGCTCACGACGTGAAGGCAATGACCTATATCTTCGAGGATGATGAAACTGGCATCATCACCGTTGAGAAGGACATCTTCAATGAGAATGGTAACGTATATTCTATTGATGGTCGCCTAATGGGCAACTCGAAGGAGAACCTCTCTCGTGGCATCTACATTCAGAACGGTCGCAAGTTCATCGTGAAGTAAAAGATGAAAAGATATAATAAGGTAAACTATTTTAAAATACGTACGACAATGAAAAAACTATATATTGCTCCATCATTCTTCACAGTAAATATTTTGGAAGAAGACATCATTGCTGCATCAGCACGAATGGATGGTGATACCGGTATAAACATGAATAACATATCTGCTGATGGCGGTGATGCATGGAATGATGCCTGCGTCAAGTCTCACAGCGTATGGGACGACGAATGGTAAGAAGTTCTTATCACGCGTAATACATTATTATATTATAAAAGGCTCCGCCATCAATCACGATGACGGAGCCTTTGTTGTCTGTTCTGGCTATTTTGTGCTTTGACCTTTTATGTTCCAGGGGAAAACCTTTGTTAAAGGTATGCTTTCCGGTCGAGTTTGCCGTTATAGGTGCGCTTGATGGCTTCGACGGCTTCGTAGAAAAAGGGAATTTTGTAAGGCTCGATACGTTCCCGCAGGAAACGCGCTATGTCCTTTGGCTCTATAGCCTGACCCTCCTGGGGAACATAAAGCAGTTTGGGAACGGTGCCGAGAAGAGGGTGGGGCGCAGGAATGCAGATACAATCCCGGATGCCTTCGAAGGCTTGGACTGCATCCTCTACCTCCGACGGGTTCACCTTATAGCCTCCTACATTGATAACATCATCCCTCCTGCCCAGAAGGCGGAGCATTCCGTCGCCGTCAAGAGAACCGATGTCGGAGGTATAGATTTCGCCTTCCCTGAGAACCCGGGCGGTGGCTTCGGGGCTGCCGACATAGCCCGACATGATGGTGGCGCCGGAACATATCACCCTGCCGTCCACATCAATACGGACCAACGAGTGCCGCATCGGTTTGCCCAACAGGCCTGGCACACAGTCATATTTGCTGAACTCGTAGCTGCAGACGATGCCTGTTTCGGTCGAGGCGTAGGTGTTGAAGAGGCGGGAATGCGGAAGTGTCTGGCAGAGTCGTTCCATATCGTGCTGGGAGATAGGCGCTGCCCCCGTCTCGATGAAGTCTATCTTCTGGCTGACGGCTGCCAACTGCTTTGAGGCCAGTTGCAGTAGCATCCTGATGCTGGAGGGGACGAGGAAAGACCCTACCCGGCCTGAGTCGGAGAGGGTCTTGAAGGGGGCAAAGAAGGCATTGAGGTCCTTGAGGTTCTCCAAGAGATATAATGTGCCTCCTGTCATAAGCGTGGGGTATATCTTCGAGAGGCTGCCCAGGTGGTTCAGCGGTCCGCAGACAATGAAAAGCAAATCAGCGGTGAAGCCGAGCCGATCAATCAGGTTCTCAGCATTGGCTGTCCAAGCCTCTTCCGAGAGCATCACTCCTTTGGCCTCTCCAGTCGTCCCGGTCGTGTAGAGGATGTCTGATGTACGGGGGACGATGTACGATGTACGAAGTTCTTCGCGGATTTGCTGCTGGCGGTCTTGGGGTGTGGAGTTTTCTAGGGGAACACAAACAGCTCCGCAGAGATGCACGGCGCAATAGGTCACGATGAACTCTGCATCCTGCGTGGCTATGAAAACATAGGGCTTATCTTCGCGAAGGCCCTCTTCTTTCAATTGTTTTGCCTTCTGCCGGATACGTTCCCACAACTCGGCATAGGTCAGGGGCTGTCCCTGCGAGATGACTGCCGCTTTGTCGGGGGTAAGTTGAGCAAAGTGCTCAAGGCTCTGTTCTAAGGTCATGATTCACGCTTCTCAGACCCTTCCCGACCTCCCCTTAAAGGGGAGGAGAGACCTTCTAAATCTTCCTTAGAGGGAGACTTCTCTTTCTCCCCCTTTAAGGGGGAGGCAGAGAGGGTCATTTTTTCCTTTACCATATTAACGATAGAGTCGATGGTCCTGAGGTTCTTTGGTGTTGCATCCTTTGCGTCCAGTTCGATGCCGTACTCTTCGGAAAGTACCATGAGGATGGTTGTCACACCAAGGGAGTCGAGTTCGCTGAAGAGGAAGTCCGACTCGAGGTCAACCATTGGCAAAGCCGCGCTTAGAAGTTCAATTATACGATCCTTCATATCATATTTTAGTTTAAGGAGTTTAAGGAGTTTAAGGGGTTTAGGGAGTTTAAGGAGTTTAAGGGGTTTAAGGAGTTTAAGAAGTTTAAGAGGTTTAAGAAGTTTAAGAGACTTTGTCCTCCCCCTTAAGGGGGGAGTTAGAGGGGGTCTGGGGTTTAAGAGCCTCCCTCCTCGGTGGGAGGTTGGTTGGGGGCTTTCATCCACCATTTGAATAGCAAGGGTGGAATCAGGTAGGCCATCAGCACAACGGAGAACATGCCGATGATGGTGACTTCGGCCAATGAGTGCAAGGCAGGATGACGGGCGAAGATGAGGCTTCCGATACCGATGAACATAATTAGGGCGGAGAGGATGATGCTACGTTTGTAGGAAGCGAAGACAGGCTTGCCCCGCTCATACTCCGAGATGCAGCCCTCGGTCATGAAGATGGTATAATCGTCGCCCTGACCGAAGATGAAGGTGGCCAGGATGATGTTTACGATGTTGAATTTAATGCCCAGAATGGACATGATGCCAAGAATCCATATCCAGCTGATGGCCATCGGGATGAAGGAAATGATGGCCAGTTTGAGGCGACGGAAGGAAAGCCATAGGAAGAGGAAGACAATCAACGAGCAAGCCCACCCCACATAGTTGAAATCGTCGGAGAGAGAATCGGCGACCGCTGAGTTGAGCGAGGCAATGTCGAATGCATCAGGCAATACTGCTTTGACCTTTTGGACATCCTCCTTCCTGACGGTAAGCACCTCTGCTATCGTGGCCCCCCCCGCCGCCTGAGAGACATTCCCAGCAAAAGCGCCGGAGGTCAGAGGAAGGAAGTAGTCGAAAGAATGAGGGGTATATTCGGAATGAATGATGTCGGCAAAGTCGGAGAAAGCCTCCTCTGCAAATCCGTACTTCGGAGCTGCTGCGTTCAGGTCATCAAGGAACTGCGGATGCTTGTCTAACCATTCATCCCAACGTCTGATGCGCTCTGCCTGCTCTGTCTTCGACGGCAAGAAACGGCTCACGCCTTGATGGCTCACAATAAGGCCTGCTTTTTTCAAGGAGTCAATAGTGAACTGCCGGGATTCTGAACGGACAAGTGCCTCGTCGAAGTCCGAAGCAGAGGATAAAAGGAAGACCCTCTCTAGCTCCTCATTAAAGGGGGAGGATGAAAAGTCTCCCTTTAAGGGAGATTTAGAGGGTCTCTCCCCTTTAAGGGGAGGCCGGGAAGGGTCTAGGCCTTCCATATCTGCTTTTTGCTCGGCAGTCATGTAATTAATGTTCGACACGTCGGAGTCGAACTCCGTAGAAAGACTGAAGTAGGCGAAAACCAGAGTAAGAACCGCAACCACAACGACTACCCATTTCTTTCTTTCAATTTGAACAGAAGCAAGACGGTCCAGAAGGTCGGACCCTACCCGGCCTCCCCTTAAAGGGGAGAGACCCTCTAAATCTCCCTTAAAGGGAGACTTTTCTCTCTCCCCCTTTAAGGGGGAGGTGGAGAGGGTCTGGAGAGGGTCTACCATCTTTGGTAACCATACCAGCACGAACAGGATGGTGCCAACGAGCAGGAAAGAGGCAAACAGACCAAGGTCGCGCAAGGCTACCGATTTGAGCGGAACAAGGGCCAGGAAGGCTCCAACGGTTGTGATGTTCCCCACAAGGAGCGGTGTTGTAATCTCGCGCAACGCCTGTCGGATGTCGGGTTGATGCCGGACGTGGCTTATGAGGTGGAGCGGATAGTTTACTGCAATGCCGATAATAACGCTCGAGATGCCAATCACAATCATTGAGACGCTGTCGTGCACCCAAGCTATGCATCCCAAAGCAAAGAGCCAACCCCAACCCACGGAGAGTGCGATGAGCACGATATCCCTGAACCTGCGGAATGCATAGAACAGCAGAGCCAAGATGAGAACTGCTGCCAGGGTGATGGCAAGGATGCTGTCGTGCATAATCTGACGGGCATTCCCAACGGCAATCTGCGGGCCTCCGATGACATGTGCCTTCACGTCGGCGTAGTCCGTCTGCATCCTTTCGATACCTTTATCGAGCAGGGAGATAAGCCGGGCATTCATATCAGTTTCGCTGCTGCCGAAAGGCGAAGAGAGCATCACAATGGCACGTGACATGTCGGACGTAAAGATGTAGCCGTCGTACATTTCGAAACGAGACTCCTGCTGAGACTGTTGCAGTTTTTCCAGAACTGGGGCGAAGAGTCCCAACGGGTCGCGCCCAATGTTCTGGCTAAGTAAACCGCCGGAAGGAAACATCAAGGCGTTCACATTTTCTTCTAACCTCTCGTCTATGAAACCAGGCAGAGCCAGTAAGCTGTCCATCCGCTTGTAATCATCCTCCCTTAGGTAGATCGGAATGTTGGCATAGACAAAGTCCATCGTCTCCGAAAGGCTTTCCAGGTCGAAGGTAGCCTGGAGATTGCTACACCAACTTGCTGTGTCACTTTCCTCTACCTCTTCCACAAACCTTCTTATCGCCTGTGTTGTCCGCTCCGCATCGCCAGGATTGTCAAAAACGACAAAGAGGCGGTTCATGCCCGAGATGTCCTGATAGACCGACATCCGCTCGCGGTCAGTCTTGCCGAGGGGCAGGAAGTCCTGTATGTCTTCCTTGTAGGACAGATGCAGCAAGGACAGCAGGAGAACCAGTGTGATGCCAAGAAGCGAGAGTCTATAGTTCATAGTTCATAATTCATAGTTCATAGTTGACTTCTTGCGCTCCAGTAGGTGCTCAGGCGCAGGGCGGAACGTCGAGCTAAAGCTTCATAGTTCATAGTCAAATGTTGAGGCTTTCTAGCCACTTCAAGAATTCCTCCTTCCAAGCACGGCACTCTGCTGTACCCTTGGTCGTTGATGCTCCGAAACCATGTCCTCCGGTGCGATACTGAATGTAGCGATGACTGATGCCTTGAGCGGTCAGAGCGGAGTCCAAAAGTTCCGAGTTACGATACTTAACAACAGGGTCATCCTTACAGTTAACGAGAAAGACGGGAGGATAGTCCCTCGGGATATGCTTCTCGACGGAAAGAGAATCCCGCATCTTCCGGCTGTGTTTCCTGTATTCCCCAAGAAGAGCCCGTCTGGAGCGCTTATGGCTGTCGGGATGCGACATACTCACCACAGGGTAAATGGCCGCAATGAAATCAGGACGATCTGAATCTATTAATCTTGAATTCTGAATTTCTGCGCTACAAAGCGCCAGATGCCCTCCTGCCGAGAAACCCATTACTCCAAGCTGATGTGGATTGATACCAAACTGTGAGGCATGCTCTCGTACATACTGGATAGCCCGCTCAAGGTCGAGGATCATATCTGGATGCTGATGTCCCCTGAATAGCAACCGTGAATGAGTGATATATGGCAGAATGCCTTGGACGCGATACTTAAGCACAAAAGCCGAGATACCATTCGCTTGAAGCCAACGGGCCACCTCGCTTCCCTCCGTTTTCATATCATGCCAGCAATACGAACCGCCCGGGCAGATGATGACAGAGAGGCTCTCCTCCCGGATCCTCTCCTTCCCATCAGGGTAGGGGAGTAATAAGTCCTTCCCTTCAGAGGAAGGGAGTAATAAGTCCTTCCCTTCAGGGGAGGATTTAGGAGAGGCTGCTATATATGGCGTCAGCGTGACGGATTTTGCCTTTGTCTCCATCCCATCCCAGATATGTATCGGTTCCTGACAGAAGGATAATTGCCAAAGACAGGCTAGTATGACAGACAAGCACGTTCGCATGGGTGCAAAGGTACGAATAAAAATTAAGAATGAAGAATTAAGAATGAAGAATTAAAGTGAAAAATGAGAAGTGAGAAGTGAAAAGTGATAAAATGGATTTTTCTTTTCATTTGACGCAGTCAAAGTATGCTTCTTATAGGGTATGAAGTTTGAAAAAATGTTCTGATGATATTATACGCAAGAAGAACGAAATAATTACTTTTTCTTAACAAAATGGTATGCTTAGACGAGATTTTAACAAAAATTTATAGTAATTTAGAAAATTTTATGTATTTTTGTTCCGCAAATGTATAATAAAAACTAAAATCTGTTAAATAATGCACTTAAATTTCGGAAAGGTCTTTATGCGACTATAAAAAGAAACGAGAGAATCAAAATACACATTATTAATTAATATTATTAACATTTAACAACAAAAAAATGGGTAAAAAATTCCTTTCAATCCTTGCTTGTATATTTATGACTGCAAGCATGGCTCTGGCCCAGAAGCAGATTACAGGTTCTGTAGTCGATTCTGAGACGGGTGAACCGCTGATGGGAGTTGTCGTGCGCGTTCCCGATACCACCATCGGCGTACTGACAGACGAGGACGGTAAGTTCACAATTACACTTCCCGCGGGTCAAAAGAACTTGACTTTCAGTTTTATGGGTATGCAACCCGCTACCCTTGCCGCTCGCGACGGAATGAAAGTCCTTCTGGAAACAGAAACAAAGGCAATGGACGAAGTGATTGTCGTTGCTTTTGGTACTGCAAAAAAGTCGGCTTTTACGGGTTCTGCTAAGGTGGTGGATGCCGCAGAGTTATCAAAGTCGCAGGTGACTAGTGTTACTAATGCGCTGGCAGGTGCTGTTCCAGGCGTTCAGCTGACATCAGCATCTGGTGCTCCTGGTCAGACCTCTACCATCCGTATTCGTGGTTTCGGTTCTTTGAATGCCGGTAAAGACCCGTTGATTATCGTTGACGGTGCTCCTTATAGCGGTGATCTGAGCAACCTGAATCCCAACGATGTGGAGTCGATGACCGTTTTGAAGGATGCCGCCTCCAATGCTCTGTATGGTGCCCGTGGTGCCAATGGCGTTATCATGATTACCACCAAGAAGGCCAAATATGGTGAGGCCAAGGTGTCACTTGATGCCAAATACGGTTGGAATACCCGTGCCCTGAAGCACTACAAAACCATTAATAGTCCGGAAAAGTATTACGAGTTGCAGTATGGTGCTGTTCGCGATTATTATCTGGGCAATGGTTACAATTCTGTAGAGGCTTGGCAGATGGCTAATGAAAATCTGTTCGGTCCTGCTGCGCAGGGAGGTCTCGGGTATAACATCTGGACTTATCCGAACGGCCAATACCTTATTGGTCGGGATGGTAAGATGAACCCCAATGCCACACTGGGTCGTATAGTTAACAATAACGGTAAAGACTACCTGGTTACCCCTGACGACTGGGAGGATGTCGGTACACGCACTGGTGCGCGCCAAGAATACAACCTCTCTGTTAGCTCTTCCAATGAGAAGACCAATTTCTATTCCTCTATAGGCTATCTGAACAACAAGGGTATCACAGAGAATTCCGACTTCAAGCGCTTTACTGGTCGTCTGCGTGCAGACTATCAGGCCAAGAAGTGGCTGAAAGTGGGTGCCAATATGTCATATACCCGTTTCAATGGAAACTCTTTGGGTAACAATGGTACCAGCACCTCTACCGGCAACATTTGGGCTTTCACTAGCCAGATTGCTCCCATCTATCCTATATGGGTACGTGATGGACAGGGTAATATCAAAGTTGACCAGTTTGGGAACAAGATTATGGACTATGGTACAGGTCCTACCTCAACTTATGACGATCCTGGGCTGACACGTCCGTTCATTGGTGATGCCAACCCCGTGCAGGATGTTCGCTTGAACACCCGCAATTACGAGGGTAATGCCTTTACTGCTCATGGTTTTGCCGATATTACCCTGCTGCCTGGCCTGGTATTCACAGCCAATGCCACCGCAAATCTCGACGAGACCCGCACTACATACGTCTATAATCCTTACTACGGACAGTTTGACACCACGGGTGGTACGGTAGAGAAATATCACACTCGTTCTTACGACTACAACTTCCAGCAAATTCTGAACTACACAACCACGTTTGCTAATGTTCACAATCTGAACGTAATGGTAGGTCATGAGTATTTTGACCGCACATACTCATATCTATATGCTAGCAAGTCGAAGATGTTCTCTCAGGATAACAAAGAATTGGGTGGTGCTGTCGTCGACGGTCAGAGTGCCAACTCCTACAAGGAACGCTATAACAACGAAGGTTGGTTCGCCCGTGCACAGTATGACTACGACACACGCTATTTCGGTTCTGCTTCTATCCGCCGCGATGCCTCTTCGCGTTTCCATCCCGACCACCGTTGGGGTACGTTCTGGTCTCTGGGCGGTGCCTGGTTGATGAACAAGGAAAAATGGTTCAAGGCTCCATGGGTTGACGAACTGAAGTTTAAAGCCTCTATTGGTTCACAGGGAAATGACAACATCTATAGGGATGACGAACTGAACTCTTACTTCTATACAGACACCTATGATATCAGCAATTCTTCTGGTAACATCGGTACTGCATTCAGTGAGAAAGGTTCAAAGGGCATTACTTGGGAGACCACTACCAACTTCAATACGGGCTTTGATTTCCGTTTGTTCAAGAAATTGACCGGTTCGCTGGAGTACTACTATCGTAAGACTTCGGACATGCTGTTCTCCTTCTCAGTCGCTCCCTCTCTGGGTTATTCACGTTATTATGATAACGTGGGTGATATGTACAATACCGGTGTCGAGCTCGACTTGAACTATAATGTACTGCATACCAAGAATATCAATTGGGATTTGCACCTGAACTTCGCTACGTTGAAGAACCGCATCACCAAGTTGGCCGACGACAAGAAAGTCTCGACAGTCTATGGCCCGGACGGCACTGCCCACAAAGGTTATGCAGATCCTGACTACAACTTTTATATCACGGAAGGTCAGTCTATCTACACATGGTATCTGAAGGACTTCGCAGGTGTTGACCCTGAAGATGGTCAGTCTATGTGGTGGAAGAATACCTTCGATGACGATGGTAATTGGAGCGGTCGTGAGCCGACCAAGAAATATTCTGAGGCAGACTACTATGTGATTGAAAAGAGTACTGTACCTCCCGTATATGGCGGCTTCGGTACCTCCGTTGATGCTTACGGCTTTGATTTCTCTATCAACTTCTCTTACCAGTTGGGTGGAAAACAGTATGACGCTACCTATGCACAATTTATGGCTTCACCGAACTCTAACCATGCAGGTTATCAGATTCATGAGGACATCCTGGGTGCATGGACACCGGTCAATTCCTCTTCAGATATCCCTCGCTTCATGTTTAACGACCTTTATTCGGCAGCAGGTTCTTCACGATTCCTGACAACGGCGAGCTACCTGAACATAGAGAACATCAACTTCGGTTACACCTTCCCTGCCAAGCTGACACGTAAGGCTATGATAGAGAAGTTGCGTTTATACCTCGCTTGTGAGAATGTCGCTTACTTCTCTAAGCGTAAGGGCTTTGACCCGCGTCAGTCATATACCAACACGACCAATGCTACACGCTACTCTCCTATGAGAACCATTTCAATTGGTGCTACGGTTACATTCTAAACGAAAGATAAAATAGTAAAGATATGAAAAAGATTAATAAAGTATATTTAGCGCTGGCATTGACTGCTGCATTTACGTTGACAGGGTGTATCGATGAGACTTTCCCCGAGAGTTCTACGGCTACTGCAGAAATGGTCTCTGAATCTCCCAGCGCATTGGAGGGTGCTGTCAATGGTATATCTTCACAGATGACACAGGGCTATTTAGTCTATGGTGACCAGGTGAATGAGATTGACATGGCCCTGCCTTCAACAATGATTATTCAGACAGAACTTTTGGGTGACATATACCCTGGTATTCCTGATAACGTGGGTTATGACTGGTATCGTCGCTACAATACGGTTCAGAGTATCGACGAAACGACAGACTACTCGTTCATTCCCTGGTTTACGTTGTATAAGTTCATCAAGTCTGCAAACGACATAATCAGTGTGGTTGACATTGAAACTGCCGCTCCCGCTCAGAAGGCATACGCCGGTATGGCATACGCTTGCCGTGCCTATGAGTACTATCTGCTGACCGTATTCTTTGAGCCTGTAGAGAATATCTATACTGACGTTTCGGCTGTGAAGGGTCTCACCGTACCTTTCGTACTGGAATCTACCACTGCCGAACAGGCAAAAAACAATCCTCGCGTTCCGCATGATGAGATGATTGCCTTCATCCTTTCTGACCTTGATAAGGCCGAGCAGTGTCTGGCCGATTATGAGAGTGTCAGCCGTTTGGTTCCCAGTCTGGCCGTTGTTTATGGCCTGAAGGCTAAGGTTTATCTGCTCGATGGCAAGTATGCCGAGGCTGCTACGTATGCAGGCAAGGCCATCGAAGAGGCTACCGCCAGCATGAAGGCTAAACCCATGACTGCCGACGAACTGCAGGACGAGACCACTGCCTTCTCGAAGGCTGTTTCCAGCTGGCTGTGGTATGTTCACTACGACGCTGAGAACATGGGTAACTTGTGTAACTACGTCGGATGGATGTCCTGCGAGGCCGACTGGGGCTATGCTTCTCTGACTCAGCCTTGTATCGACAAGTCCCTCTACGACCACATGGCAGAGACAGACTATCGTAAGGCTTGGTTCCTGAACCCCAAGAAGAATGACTACTATAACTACAGGACCTGCCGCGATAAGGCTTGGATTGAGAGCGCTCCCGACTATGCATCTCTCAAGTTCCGTTGCCTGAACGGTGACTATCAGACCTACAGCATTGGTGGCGCTTCCGATGTTCCTGTGATGCGTCTCGAGGAACTCTACCTGATACAGGCCGAGGCAGTCGGCGTTTCCGAGGGTGTTGGCGCAGGTGTTGCAAAGCTTAACAGTTTCATGAAGAGCTACCGCGACCCCAGCTACAACTACACCGCTACCGACTTGCGCGCCTTCCAGTTGGAGGTGCTCACCCAGATGCGTATCGAGTCATGGGGCGAGGGATGGGCATTCCCATCTGCCAAGCGCCTGCAACCCGATGTGGTTCAGAACTACGAGGGTACCAATGCTCCCACGGATGACTTCAAGGTTAACTGTAAGGGAATCAAGCCCACTTGGACATTGGTTATTCCTCAGACCGAGGTGCAGTCGAACGTTGCACTTGAAGGTAAGAACAACCCCAATCCCACTCAGGCTGTCGTAGGTCCCACTCCCATTGGTACCTTTGCACCAGCTAAATAGGAGATGCATGATAATAATAGATAAAAGATATTAATTATGAAGAATATGTTTAAATATGCCTATTCGCTTCTGGCAGGTGCGTTGGTTCTGACTGCTGTGTCCTGCTCAGACGACTACGAATATGAAGGTCGTGGTAAATGGGATGCTGCTGATAATTATGCCAACATCTATTTCCCCACGACAGAAGCCGTGGTAGAGCTTGACCCTGCAGATCCTACCATCGCAACTGTTACGGTAAAGCGTAAGAATACAACTGGTGCACTTGTAGTTCCATTCAAGGTTACCAAGAATACCGATGATGTCTTCGAGGTTGGACAGGCTGTCTTTGCCGATGGCGCTGAGGAAGCTGTGCTTACAGTCAATTTCCCCAAGGCAGAGGTGGGTACTCCCTACACCCTGCAGCTGACACTGGACGATCCCGCTTTTGTGTCTCAATACTCTACGGATATTTCCTACACGCTGAATCTGACGCGTGTGAAGTGGAACTCACTGGGTGTGGGTACTATTGCTGAAGGTTTCTACCTGGGCTATTCTGCCGATGTGGAAATTCAGCAGCGCGATGACAAGCCTACAGTATTCCGCCTTATCAAGCCTTTTGACGATATTCTCGCACAGGATTTGGAGGATTATCCAGAGGATGCCCCATGCATGAACGGTTTGCAGCCAGAGAAACTTGTCTTCACCGTGCTCACTCCTGGCGACGTGGTATCGGAAGATATGTATAATGGCCCTATCACTGTGAAGGGCACCGACCTTGTTGACTACAACACCTATCACTTGGGCTTTACCAATTCCACTTATAAAGAACCCGTGAAGTGCTATCACCCCAAGTCGATGAAATCTACAGCCGACGAGGCTTCATGGAGCTTCAACAGAGTGCTGAGCTATCAGGCTGACGGAAAGACTCCCGGACAGGTGCAGTTCGCTCCTTTCTACTACATGGATGGAGTAGGCGGCTGGAATAACACACAAACGAATGGTATTGTCGTCATCACCTTCCCAGGCTATACCCCGCTCTACACCGCATCCATCGAGGCAGAAGACTTCGAATGGGAGAAGGTCTTCGACGGAGCCTTCATTTCCGAGAAGTTAGGTACCACGAAAGATGGTGTTGCATTCTACAGAGGTGTTGCCAAGGAAGATGTCGAGGCACAAAATCCCGGTTGCTATGAACGCTTCGCTGAGCTCTATGGCACTCCTTATCTCATCGAGGCCCCCTATGCTGAGGGCAGCAACATCATCTTCGGTGTGAAGGATGGCGAGATTAAGGTCATCGAGGACTATGAAAGCCAGGCTCTTGGCTTCCAGGCCGTCGGCGAGGATGTCTATGGCGTTATCGGCGCAGGTGGCTCATCCTTCTCGGATGCTGTCATCAGCCTGAAGATAACCTTCCAGAACAAGAAGGGCGACATCGAGTATGGTACAGCCGTAGAGACACTGGCCAACCTGACATGGAGTGAGGTAGGTACAGGTGTCTATACCTATGGCGCCGACGTCTTTACCGATGACTCCGAGAGTTTTTATGAAGGGACAGAAGACGCTACGCTCTACCAGTGCAACGAACTGCCCGAGCAGTACATCCTCAAGCCTTGGGCCAATTCGGAAGAAGGTCTGAAGTTCACGCTGAGTGCGAAGGACGGAAAGATCCGTTTCTACCAATATACAGGTGATGCTTTCCAGAATTATGGCGATGTATATTTCATCGACTTAGAGGCTTATAATCCTGACTACACAAAGTATCTGGGTGGCTATGATGCAGAGACCAAGACTTACGAGTTCTGCGGTTCATACTATATCCCAGGAGCTGGTGGCTTCGGCCTTGTTTCCGAGACCTTCGTTCTGAATGATACCCCCACTCCGGCAGCTGCTCCGAAGCAGGCACAGCAGGCAAATAGCCTGAAGCAGGCCTTCAGAGCCTATCAGTTACCTTCGCGCTTCCAGCCGAAGTCTGCTCTGAAGATATGGAAATAGCAGACCCTCTAAATCTCCCTTAAAGGGAGACTCTTTATGCTCCTGGCCCCCTCCAACTCCCCCGTGGGGGAGAGCTCCGCGCCTTAGAGGCGCGCCTCGGTGCTAAAGCATCTGAGAACAGCCTGGAAGTCTCCCCTCGGGGAGATACAGAGGGGGTTGGGCAGTTGTAATATGAAAAAGTGAGGATGTGTCAAATGGCACATCCTCTTTTTGTAAGTTAGCCAGTCTATATTTGTCTTAGACTTCCTGCTCTATTCTGTTCGCTATTTTCAAGTATCTGTCCTCGTAGTACCGCCTCATACCCGATGCCTGTGCCCTTGGCGTCCTCCCAAACGAAAGCATATCCTTAGGGCAGATACGCTTATCTATCTCAATCCTAATGGGCCATTTGCGAAGGAATTTCCCTCCCTTGGGAAGGACCTTCCCTGCACCATACGACACAATGGGTAGAATATCCACATCCAACTGTTCTGCCAAGTAGAAAGCACCCTGATGGAAGCGACCCATTGAGCCGTCCTGAGTGCGAGTTCCCTCGGGATAAACCACTATGCTGTACCCCCTGCTGATGAGCGACTGAAGCTTGGGCAGCATAGCCTCCAAACCTTCTGAGACAGGATAGAATTCGGCATTACGGATAATATAACCATAGATAGGATTGTTCCAAACCCAGTCCTTTGTCAGAACTACGAGTTTGGGCGTATGAATCAGTATCGTCATCAAATCGAGACTTGACTGGTGGTTGCAGACAATAATTGCCGGTTTCTCGAAGTCCTCGCCCTGAGTATTAGCGACGGAGAACTTTACACCAGGGATTCCATGCCAAAGCGTCACAAACCTCGCATAACGCCATAGCATATTGTGAATACCAAGACGCTTCTTCTCTAAATCCTTAGTTACTGCCAGATAAATCATCGCATAGGGTTTAACGATGAAAAGGGCAGTAATGATGAAGAACAATAGGGAGTAGGTGGTACGTAGCACAGTCATCAGACCGCGCCAAATAGCCAGCGGTAATCCATAGACGACAGCCAAAATACAAAGCACCGTGTTAAGAATGAAGATGCGGGAAAAGTCCTTGATAGGCCGGAAATGCGACACGCGCTCTTCGGCAGGAGGGTAATAGACACTCACAGGTGTAGAGACAAGCTTGATGCCATGCCACGAGGCGAAGACTAGCAGTTCGAGCTCTGCCTCATAACGGGAGGTAAGTAATGATAGTCCGTATAGTTTCTTTAGGGGATAGAGACGGTATCCTGTCTGTGTATCCCGCAGATAATGCCCCGTCTGAACTTCGAACCAGAAATTTCCGAAAGCATTGGCGAACTTGCTCCCCTTACTTCGCTCTGCCTTTTTGAGTCCCTTACGCTGCCCGACGATGAGTGCCCCTGGATGCTTCTGGTTGGCCTGAAGCATAACGGGAATGTCTTCAGGAAAATGCTGACCGTCGGCATCCATCGTTATGGCGTAGGCAAACCCCATTTCCAGCGCCTTGTGGAATCCCCGTTTCAGGGCAATGCCTTTGCCAGCATTTTGGTCATATGCAACGATAGTAATGCCGTCGATGCCTTGCAGAATATCGAGCGTGTTGTCGGTGCAACCGTCGGAAACGACAATCACATCAAGGCATTGTGCAAGTGTGCGGTGCACGACATCGGCAATGGTTCCTGCATTGTTGTATGTAGGAATTACTACGCAGATGCCCCGATCGTGCAGAAGTTTCTTAACGTCGACCATTCCCGAATGCTTTGGCACCGAGGCGCGCTGATAAGGCGCTGAACTTCGCTCTTGACTGTCAGTCTTCATTTATTCGTATGTCATACAGTTCAATGACGGTGCGGTCGCCATTCTTTTCGCACAGCTCCACCTCAGTTACCGTTGATTGTTTGATGTCGAAATGTAGGACGAGTTTGGTATAAAGCCGCTTCATCTCTTTTTTTTGCGGAAGAAGAGTCGCCACATATTCTGTAGGCATCTCCTTGGCGGTCACTTGGAATGAGTTGCTGTCGGTCAGGCATTTGCCGGCAACACTGTTCATTATCAGTCGTGCAATAGAGCCAGCCAGACCTCCGCGTAAAGAAGGGGATTCCTTCCCTGAGTTAGAGAGAGTCTTAACGTTGGTACCATCTAGGATGAAAGTGCTGGAACGAGGAGTGGTATATTCCCATCGGAGTTTGTCGGGCTGTTTACAAAACATCTTGCCCTTCGACACCATTTCCTTGCTCATCATCTTTAGGTGCTTAGTCTGTGTAAAGTTGCACTGAACGGTTTTTATCCTTTCTGCGGCAGATGCCATTTTCTGGATGATATCCTGTTCACTTAGGCCTTGAGCTGACAAAGCAATAACCAATAGCCAATAACCAATCACCAATATTAATCTTTTCATCTTCTCATTTTGCAATAAGGTAACATCCTGCCATGATGAGCAATACGCCTGCCCATCTTGTGATACTCACCTGCTCGTGAAAAACCAGCATAGCTGCTATCATACCAAATACATAGCTCAGCGAAACCAGAGGATAGGCCATGCTGAAGGGGAAATGCTTGATGATATATAACCAAAGGAGGGTACCTGCACCATATACGAGTCCACATAGCGCAAATTGCCAATTTGTGAGCAGGGCACCAAAGAAGTTCCAATTCCAGCCGAACGGCTCTGTCCTTTCCATGGCAAGCTTCAATAAAACTCCGCCGCCGGCAACCAATAGGCTATGTATTATGGATAATTGTAATAATTGCATGTTTAAGAGTTTAAGGGGTTTAAGGGTTTAACGTTTCACGGCTGTGAGGACTATGCTTTTTGAGTAAAGCATTGGTGGAACAGGCTTTCCCATACGTCTGAAGAATTCTTGGAACGTGGGCGTTGCTTCATCGTGACTGCCAACAAGGACAGTTTTCGCTTTGCCACTTGCAATCAAACGGCGAGCATCACGAAGTGCCCAATCGAGCGAGTCTTTGCCTTGTGTGTACGTCATGTTGTACCCATGACACTTTGTGCGGATGGCGATGGCGGAACTCAGGGTGTTGTGGGTGCTCTGCATAAAGAGGGTAGGACTAAGTGTCTCTTCACCGTTCTCCAGCATGTCGATTAGGAATTTCTCGCTGGTTTCGAGCATACCATAAGCAGTGGCGGTGATAATGGCATCAGGGCTTTCCACTCCTGCTTCCTGAAGTGCTTTAAGCGATGTAATGGTGGCTGCCTTCATGAGCCGTGTCATGCGACGAGCTTCACCTGATGAAATATACTTGCGAAGAGTTCCTCCATCCAACTCACCAGAAGGGGAGAGGATGGTTGCTTCGGCCCTTTGAACAAGGAAATTGATACTCTTGTCCTCTTGCTCCTCGCTCCCTGCTCCTTGTTCCTTGCTAATCACTAATGCCGAATCGTTGCCTCCGAAACCGAAGGAGTTGCAAAGTATATTCTCCAAGGAAATGTTGTCGATACCCTGTGTTGGGGTGATGCAGGCTTCGTCTTGCTCCCTCCATCCAAGATTTGCTGGAACAAAACGATTCTGAAGTGCGAGGATGCAGATTACAGTCTCTATTGAACCTGAAGCAGATGTGGTATGTCCTGTAAAGCCTTTCGTGCTTGAGACGGGAGGGATGTCTCTTCCAAAGACGCGGCGGATGGCGGCACTTTCGCTGGAATCATTGTTGGGCGTGCCTGTTCCATGGGCATTGATGTATTGGATGTCCTGAGGCCTAAGTCCTGCCATTTGCAAAGTTTTGCTCATTGCCAGATATGCACCCTCACCGTTTTCAGAGGAAGCTGTTTGGTGGAAAGCATCACAACGATTGGCATAGCCGCGAATAAAGATTCCCTCAGACTCCGGTCTTTTCTGGAGTACAATGAAGGCGGCTCCTTCTCCAAGGTTTAGTCCAGCCCGATCTTTGTCGAAAGGGCGGCAACATTCCTTGTCAAGAACCATCAGCGAATTGAATCCGTTCAGGTGGAAGCGGCTCAAGGCCTCCGTACCACCAGCGATGACGATGTCTGCTTCATTATTTTGAAGCATTTCTGCACCAAGAATGATGGCGTTGACGGCAGAGGAACATGCTGTAGAGACGGTGCAGACTTCTGCATCGTTCAGACCTGCGAGGTCTGCCATTTCGCGAGTGGAGCTGCCGCAGTCGTGTTTCTCCAAGATAGGCAGCAAGGCATTATCCTCTTTTATTTGCATAAAGTACTGTTCGGTGATATCCATCCCACCGACAGTTGTGCCTGAGATAACAACGACGCGCTTTCCCTCTTTGAATTTTGAATTTGTTAAATTTGAATTATCTAGTGCTTGGCGGATAGCGATGGCGCCCATCAGTACGGTACGGCTGATTACGGCATTTGCGTCCACCCCGAGCATTTGCTTCATCTCTTCATTAGAGAGTTTCACTTCACCCACAGGGAGTTCCTTGTGGTTGGACTGAAGATAGCGCATAGGTCCTATCCCTGTCTGCTTGGCCTTTAGGGAACCGAGGACGCTCGCAGCGTCATTCCCTATGGCACAGATGATGCCTAATCCTGTTACAGCAATCCCCATCTTGTTTATTTAGATTTAGCCATTGACAATTTGAAAGGAGATAGGTTTACTTCTTGCGGTTTTCCTGCACGTATTCCGCGATGGTCTTAATACTTTGGAAGATGGCTTTCCCTTCTTTGGGCTTAGACATACGGATTCCGTATTCCTTTTCCATCAAGACGACAATCTCGAGAATATCGATGGAGTCGAGACCGATGCCGTCCTCTCCGAAGAGGGGAGTATTCTCGTCGAAGTCTTCTAGTGAAAGTTCCTCAAGATGCAGGGCTTCCTTTATTTGTAACTTTAAGTCGTTAATTAACTGTTCCATATTATTATCTATTCTTTTTCTATTAATGATAGTTCGCATTCGAATGTTGTTTCTGATTCCGCATCTATCCAGCCGCTGATGATACTTTTTGCGTTTGTCGCGTTCAAAGTTACCTCAAGTATTTGTTGCATCAAAGTTTCATCTTTCTCTGGAAGGATGCAGAATGAAGTTTCGCCACAAAGATGGTGACGGATGGCAATCTCGCCCGCAGTTATATTAGGTAATGTGTAAACGAAGACGGAAGGACTGGGGAAGAAGTTCTCTGCATCACTAATTGTCTTGAGGAATTGGCGGTCAGCTACGAGTGAAGAAGAGTGGTTGAAGAGGATGATAGCAGGCTCTTCTTGGACTCTTTGGAGCAAAGGCGCGCAGATAAGGCGCGGAACTTGCGTTTCTTCCATATCTTTTATGAGAAGTTCGGAAGCTACAAAGGCCAAACGTGTCAGGATATCCATCTTGTAGAACTTGGGATAATTACCTATCTGTTGCTTGTAGATATCCGTCAATGACTTGCCTTGATCAGAGGAAATCCTTATGGTATGAGTCTTGATTATAGAAAAACGCTTGTCTTCACGGATGCTTTTGCACCGAGGCGCGCTGATAAGGCTCGGACAATCCATGTCCCTCGAATATAGAACTGCCACATTGTTTCCTCCAAAGCCTGAGAGAAGTTTCATGAAGGAAATCTTATTTGTTTGCTGGCACTCGCTGCTGATGTTGACCTTTCCGCTGACTCCCAGTTCTGTGAAGCCTTTCGAGGGGAGCACGATGCCATCGTCTGTCGCACGCATAGTCAGGATAGTCTCGAGCACTCCGGCTGCTCCCATCGTATGGCCATAATAGCCTTTGAGTGCAGACAGAGGAATGTCAGAGAGTCCTGCCCGTTGGATGGCTTTCGATTCCATCTGGTCGTTATACAAGGTTCCTGTGCCGTGCACACTGATACTGGCAAGCTCTGACTTGTCTTGCTCCTCCATCACGGTTTCGATGGCAGCCGTCAGGCCGTTGGCCTGCGGTGAGGGAGAACTGATGTGGAAAGCATCGTTACAAATGGCTCCGTTCACGAGATACCAATGGAGGGAGTTAGAAGTATCCTCTTTCTTAAAGATAATCGTTGCAGCTGCTTCGCCTGGGTTGAGACCGTTACGTTCGATGTCGAAGGGACGGCAAGGTTCGTCCGAGACTGCCTTGAGCGCCTGAAAGCCTGAGACGATGAACTTGCTTTGAACCTCAGCACCAACAACGACAGCATAGTCGTAGAGGCCTGCAGAAAGCAAGTGGTCAGCCAATAGCTGGGCCGAGAGTCCAGAGACGCAGGCATTGCAAACGACAATGGGTGTTGTGGTCAGCCCGATGGCTGTTGCTATCCGTTGTGCCGCTTCGGAGGGAGATTGCCCGATGTTCCCCTTTGTGGTACTTAGGATTAGTACGATTTCTGGAGAAGTGACATCCAGCTGAGTGTGGGAGAGAGCCTCACGAACGGAATGGATGGCAAGGGACTCGAAGCAGGTATATCCATCAAGGGCGAGAGATGCTTTTTGCTCTTCATTGAAGAGGGAGGCGGCGAACGGCTCCGGCAGTCCCCACAGACCGTCATAGCGCTTCAGGGCAGAAACTCCTGAGCGGACGGCCCGATAGTTCTGCTCTGTAGTAAAGCCCAGAGGTGCTGTTATGTTGGTGGATAATACGTATACCAAGGTTTAAGAGTTTAAGAGTTTAAGAGGTTAAAAAGTAAAAGGTGAAGACTTTTTCAATTTTTCAATTTTTACTTTGAAATCACTCCCAGAATTCGAAGTAGTTGTACCATTGTGCGGGATATTGGCGTACCCTTTTCTCCAGTTCGTTGGCGTATGCTAGAGAAAGCTGCCTGATTTGTTCCTGTCGTGTGGCTGCTTTGTCGTAGGGGAGGGGAGTGACATATATCTTGTAGCTTCGGAGCGAGGCTTTCATGACGTTAATCGCCAGTACATCAAAACCGTGCATTGTGGCAACGGAGAATGGTCCGAGCGGAAACCTGGCTTTTGCTCCAAGAAATTCGTGTTCGATGTACTTGGACGAACCGCTAGAGCGGTCGGCAGGCATACTGACTATTTCACCGTCTGACAGCGCTTCGTCTATTTCAAAGAGGTGGCTCATGTCCGGACTGATAGCAATCATCCTGGTGTTTGTGTCGGCAAACATTCTGTCGCGGTTCCTCATGACGGATGCTTTCTCTCCGGCATAGACCAGAGCATTGATTCGCTTATCCTGGCAGGTGAGGGTATAGCCCGCTATCTCGTAGTTGCCGATGTGCGCGCTCAGCTGCAGGAAACCTTCCTTCTGTTTTGTCAGGTTGATGTAGGCGTCGTAGTTCTCTATCTCGATACGAAACTTCTTGCCTGCATACATAGCAAACTTGTCTATGACGACTTGTCCGAAGAGGCAGTGGTTGACGTAGGTCTTCCAGGCGGACTTCAACCGGCCGTATCCTATGCGCTGACGGAAGTAGCGATAGGCGATGCTCCTGCTCGGGTTCAGTACCAGACAGACAGGGATAATGAGGACGGCTACAAAGAGGTATAGAAACCTTACGTCAATGTAGCGCAGTATACGAATGAGCCACTTGTGCATCCATTCGTTACCGTACGTCGTACCTGCCCATTGCTTCTCCATAGATTTAAAATTCTTCACCCATTACCTGTCACTTGTCACTTATCACTTATCACTTGTCTGGCATACCATAATACTATGTCCCTGCCCCAGACCGTCGTAGATGGTATCTATCTCCAGGCCTGCCTGGTTCACGAGTCGCTTCATGTCGTCGGAATGGTACATCTTGCTGTTACCATTGGCCATTGCGGTGAAGTATAGAGAGGTCATCGTGAGACAGAGAGCCGCCGGTTCAAAGCGTTGACGGTCCCAGAATGTTTCCATGATGAAGAGATGGGTGTCGGCTGTCATAACTTTCTTTGCACGGGTCAAGATGCTGACAATCTCCTCTTCGCTAAAGCAGTCCAGGAACTGTGACATCCAGATGGCGTCGGGTGCTCCAGATGGGCTGGGGGCAGGTGGCATGGACGCGGCGGGGTCGAGCAGGTTGATTCCGTAGCCCTTGATGCGGTCTGCTCCTGGTTTTCCGACGATGTTCTCCTGCATCATCCTAATCTGTCCGGGCAGGTCAAGGATAGTTACCTCCACATCCTTATCATGACCGACGCATTCGAGCGCCCACTTGCCGGTGTTGCCCCCTACGTCGTAGAGGGAACGGACATGATACTTGTCGAATACAATCTGAAGCGCCTCGGGGAAGGATGAGTCGCTATAGAAGTGGTCGAAGCCGAACCAGCTCTTTTGCACTTGCTTTGGGAGGTTGGAGAGTCCTTCGTAGATAGTCTTCCAGTCACCGAAATGCTTAAGACCGGCAGGCCGACCTTCCTTGAGCGCTTCCTCGAGGTGGAACCATCCGAGGTAGTTGACATCGTGGGTAAAGTCAATGTTCACCTTATTAGCAGGGTCGTTCAGGAGGAACCATCCCGTTTTGGAGATAGTGTAGCGGTCGGTTTCTGTGTCTATGAGCACGGTGCCGATGCTGAGCGATGCCTCGAGCAGGCACTTGACGGCATACCCGGAGAGTCCAGTCCGCTCGGCTACTTCTGCTTCGGTGAGTCCATTGTCGCTGTTGCGCAACATATCGAGGATGCCAAACTTCAGCATCAGCCTGGAGACTTGGAACACGATGGGACCCCAAGCGATAAACTCTGCCTGCCGTTGTGCATCACGAGCT
>JAGCNQ010000203.1 GCA_017645845.1 Bacteroidaceae bacterium | reverse complement strand
GGTGAGGGGGTACGAAGCCGTGTTCTCATTGAGCCATGAGATGGAAGTACCCAGCGAGCACCAGCTTCCTTTTATTTGACGTGGCTCTATACTTGAGGCTTGTGCTTTTTCTAAACTGAACACGATGCTGTCCACGTTCTCATTGTCGAATCCATGAGTCTTGTCTTTCTCATAGACGGTAAAACTCTGTGCCATAGCCACAGAGGCTACGGCACAGAGGAAGATTGCTAAAAATGTGTGTCCTTTCATTGTTTACTTAACAAGAATCTTAACTTTGTTAACGATGTTTATGCCCTTCTGCATCTTGTTCAGACGTTGACCGGCAAGGTTATAGATTTCGCCATTAGCCTTGCTCTCTGAACTCTCAACTCCATCAATGCCAACAGGACCATCCTCAGTATCATTGTAGTAGCCGTACTGATCGTTATAGAGTACAGCTTTATGGCTGTCGAAGAGCACAGGATAGTCGTCTTCCATAATCGTCTGATACCAAACAGCAGTTGGTT
Organism: Bacteroidaceae bacterium; assembly: GCA_017645845.1. Classification (GTDB taxonomy): domain Bacteria; phylum Bacteroidota; class Bacteroidia; order Bacteroidales; family Bacteroidaceae; genus Physcousia. The sequence goes on along the minus strand of JAGCNQ010000203.1, from coordinate 5,512 downwards.
GATTAGCATTGAGTTTGTAGCATACCTCACCGCTTTGGAATTGGTAAAGGCTCATTTGTGTGCCTTGTGCCTCGCCAATGGCATTGAGGTAGTAGCAGTTGTTTAGGGTGTGCGTCCCACGGCAGAAAGTGAAGCAGTAGTCAGTTCCTGTGCCTTCGGTGAGGGTGCAGGCGGTGTAGCAGTTGTTAAGAGTGGAAGTTACGCCACTGGTAGCAAATGCCACGAAGCCGCAGTACATAGAGCTGCCCTCATAGCCCATCGTGCCAAGCGTTGCACAGTTGTTGAAGGTGATGTCGCCGTAGAGGGCACCTATCATGCCGCCGTTGCCTGTCACTCCGCTGTGCTCGCCCGTGATGTCAACATCCGTCACAACATTCTCCACGAGCATCGTGCCTTCGCCATAACCAATAAGTGCACCGAAGTGGATGCCTCTGGTCACGACATTGCCTTCCACACGCAGGTTCCTGATGGTAGCACCATTGATATAGCTGAAAAGACCGCAGTAATTGTCAGTGAAGTCATAGCTGTAAGTAATGGTGTGGCCCTGACCGTCGAAGATACCACAGAATGGGCTGCCGTTCACACCAATCATCAGGTTGGGATTATCGCTCTCAGCAAGGTTGATGTCTGTGAGGAGCTTGGCATTGATTTGTGTCTTTCCGCCATTTACCATGCTTGCAAAGACATAGTAGTCTTTCGGAGTGCGGAGCAGATAATAGCCGTCCTCTTCGTCGGGGAAGAAGTTGATATAATCATCGGGATTAATGGCCAATGCTTCCTCTGTTGACAAACTGCCATCCATATAGCCGTTGACAAGCATAGAATAGAGTTCATCCATCTGTAAGTACTCTTCGTAAGAGAGCAGGTCTTTGAATGCATCCATCAAGCTGTTAACTTCCTCCGCCTTGTCCATCAAAGTAACGTAAGCTTGCTTGCTTTCGTAGATTTGCAGGAAGAGTTCCGAGAACTTCTCGACGAGCTGGTACTTGGCAGCTGGATCTGTGGTGCCACTTACAGCATTGAGTGTCTGCCGGAGTTCGTCCTTGAGAGCCTGGGTGAAGTTGGGATAAACAGCATAATCGTCAGTGAAGTCGATTGTATTCTCATAAACGTCAAGTATGGTCTTTGCACGGGCTGACTGCGATTCCAGTACGCGGTCAAGGCTTTCACCGGCTTCATTCATCTGTCCATAGTAAAGCACCTTGATATTACCGAATCCGAGCCAGTCGCGAGAGAGACCAGTGCCAGGCTGACGAACGCCGATGGTCAACGTACCGTCAGTGACGTTGCAAAGCACATAGTTGGGATAACGTCCTGCCTGGAAGGCGTTGCAGCAGCTGACGATACCCTGCATGGTATAACCGATGACGTTACCGTCTTCGTCCTTTATTGGGAAGTCGGCGATAGGACCATTAATGTTGCAGTTCACACCATCGACAGCTTCGTCAACGCCAATCATGTCTTCGATGTTGGCCTGGAAGAAGTTGTGTATGCCATTAGCGTAGAGCGTAGCAGCATAGTTGACATTGTAGAAGTCATTGTAGGGAGTGGGACGGAATGCGCCGTTAACCTGCAACTCGTAGATGCCGTTGGGCAGGTCTGTGACGGTCTGATACATGTCCATCTTTGCGGCGAGACATTCGGCAGCATACAAAGGGCTGGTCTCCGAAGTGCCCCAACCTGTAGGAACCTGTCCTTCCCAGCCATTGAACCTATCGCTCAAGTCGATGTTGGTGAAGAGCAAGGAAACATCGGTACCAGGAGTTGGCGTATAAGTGACAGCTTCAGTCAGCATCTCGTCGATGCGAGCTGTCTCAGCAATGATTTCTTCCTCGCTAAGTTCGCAGTTGTCGAGGATATAGACAGCAGAACCGTTGGGATAGTCGCTGTCTGGAACATTGAGATCCTCGAGGTAAGACTTCAAGAGGTCAACCTTCTCGTTGTTCAATTCGGGATTAGCTTCGAGGTAAGCTTTTGTTTCTTCTACCTTTGCGATATAGGCTGCGTATGCATCAGCACAGCTCTGAATAGCCTGACGCTGCTCTTCGAGTGCGTTGTAACCAGCAATGAAGGCTTCAATATCTGCTGCTGACTTCAGACCCTCGAGTGCTTCGAGATATGTCTCAACAAGGCTCTTCTGAACCTTTGTCTCTTCAAGGCGAGTGGTCTCTTCATCGATAACGCGATTTACGAAATCGTTGAAGCCTGCCTGGTCTGCCACGTTCATGAAGACCTTGCCTGCACCATAAACTCTCAAATGACTGTCGTCGGGAACAGGCATTTCATCGTCATCAAGGTTCTGATACCAGTGAATGTTGCTTTGGTCGCCATTCAACTTGAAGCAGAGTTCGCCGCTTGCAAGTTCTTCTTCCGTGAACTGCGTGCCGCCGACATACGTTCCCACAAGGTTGAGATAGAAGCTGTTGTTGATGGTGACATGACCGTTGTTGTGCGTCATGGTGAAGCAGTTGCCGGTGCCAGTTCCTTCCTTGAGTTTGCAGGTGGTGAAGCAGTTGTTGAGGATTGTGTAGGAGTCTGCGTGCGACCAGCCAGAGAAGGGGCTGTACATTGAACTGCCTGGATAGCCCATCTCACCAAGTGTGGCGCAGTTGTTGAAGGTGAGGTGTGCGTAGTTGGCACCTATCATGCCTGCGTCACCAGTCACTTGATTCATCGCACCAGTGATGTCAACATTCGTAACGACGTTCTCCACCAGTATCGTGCCGTCACCACGTCCAATGAGGGCACCGTAGTGAATCTGCGTAACGTATGCGCTTCCTTCTACGCGAAGGTTGCGGATGGTAGCATCCTTCACAAAGGCAAAAAGGCCACGCCACTTTTCTGGCACTGAAGCATAGTTATAAGTGATGGTATGTCCTGCACCGTCGAAGATGCCGCGGAACGGTTTGTTCTCAGTACCAATCATCAGGTCGGGGTCAATGCCGTGTTTCAGGTCAATGTCGTCTGTCAGAAGCACCTTCAGCTCGGCATCGCTTTCCTGAACCTTCAGGTAGAGCCAATACATCTGCTCGGAATTGCCAATGAGATAGAAGCCGTTCTCGTCCTGCTGCACAGCGTTGGGGTCTGTCATACCACAGACTATGCAAATGCCGTCACTATCATATTGATGGTCAGGTATTACGGGATAGCTTTCGGTGTTGCTGTATGTGAGCGGATTGTCCTCGAGCTCAGTGCCGTCGCAACGTAAGGTGCCTGAACCATAAACGCGTGGCCCATTGGGGTCGGGCATGGGGAAGCCGTCGGCACTGAGGTCTTGTGTCCAAACGATGTTGCTTTGGTCGCCATTAAGCTTGAAGCAGAGCGAACCGCTTGCAATCTGTTCCTCGGTCACCTGTGTGCCCTGATACTTATCAATATAATTGAGATAGTAGCAATTGTTGAAAGTGTTCGTGCCGCTGCCATGCGTCAGAGTGCCACTGTTGCTGTCGATTCCTGTACCTTCTTTGAACTCGCAGGCAGAGTAACAGTTGTTCAGGGTAGTAGAAGAATTGCCGTTCGACCAACCAGAATAGCTGCTGTACATTGAGCTGCCTTCGTAGCCCATCTTACCGAGAGTGGCGCAGTTATTGAAGGTGATGTCTGCATAGTTGGCACCCAACATGCCTGCGTCGCCCTGTACGCCAGTAGTGGACATTCCCGTAATATCTACATTCGTCACGACGTTCTCAACGAGTACAGTTCCATAGGCGACACCGATAAGAGCACCAAAATGGATGTTTGTAGGATAGGCATCACCTTCTACACGGAGGTTACGGATGGTGGCTCCATCCACAGCACGGAACAGGCCGCGCCACTTCTGTGCTACGCAATCACCTTCATAATGGTAGGTGATGGTATGTCCTCCACCATCAAAGGTGTTTATAAACGGATTTCCATCCGTACCAATCATCAGGTCGGGATAATCGCTTGTACTCAAGTCGATGTCGGCAGTCAGCACGCCATTGACATCTGCACCGCTTTCTACAACTTCGGCAAAAGCACTTAAATCAGCTGGCGTTGCAATTTCCATGACCGCAGCAGGAATTGTACTGCCCAACTCGCTTACCTGCTTATCGGTAAGAGGAGTTTCCCAGAATGCAACTTCGGAAACATAATTTTCCTCCACTTCGCCGTCATCGTCGCTAAACAGATAGAAGCCGAAGGCCTGAATCTTAAAGCGGTCATTGCTGTCTGGATTGGCTGTGACAAGTTTCTTGCCGTTCACATAAAGGATGTTCTTGCCATCACGATAACTCAGCACTATTCGACACCACTTGTTATTCTTGATGTTGCCGAAGTAACCACCCAAAGAACCTACTCCTATCTGGTTGGCATGGATGAAGAGGTCGCCGTCATTATCATTGCCCTCAGCAGTTTGTAACAAGCCGTTCCAAGGGCTTGCGTCAGGTGTCATAACATCCATCATGAGAGAGTAGGACTGTGAAGCTTCAGCACCTTCTGCGCGTACGACCTTCAATGCTGAAGAGCGAGGCACCTTAATGGCACTTTTACCCTCAGTCGGTCCTGTTGCCGTTGTAATGCTAGCTTCGCCAATTGTAGCAGGCGTAATGGCGTTATTGCTCACAATGGCGGGAACCATTTGCATGCTCCCTACTGAAGGAGCCATCAGATTGTCAGTGTTCTCAAAGGTCCACTTGGCTGTAGGCTCAGGTGTCTGAGCCATCATCGTAAAGCCCGTTCCTACCAAGCCCATCAGGAAAAGCAGGAACATTAAAGTAGATTTTTTCATAGTAAAAATTTGTTAGGTTAATTATTGGGTTACTTATATAGTCTTTTGCTTTGCAAAATTACTATTTTCTACAACAAAAAACAAGAAAAACTCTTTTTATTTTCTTTTTGTCCCAGAAGAAGCACAATTGGTCAATGTTCATAGTTGACTTTATTGAGCTAAAGCTTCATAGTGCATAGTCTATAGTTCATAGTTCCTCCCCGGGAAGTTAGGAGGAGATCGTAACCCAACTATGAACTCATAACTATGGACTATGAACTGATTATCTCTACCCCGATTTTACCGTTTGCCGATTTTGTGACAAAAATTGGCATTTTGTGCGATTGTGTGAACAAATTTGCATAATTCGAAAATTTTACTTACCCATGATTTCAGCTCCAAAACCGAAGATTTGAGCAAAAATAAGGTGAAAATGGTCTGTTATTACGAAGTAGTAAATCCTAGGTTGCTCCACTCCCTCTCTAAGGTCTCTCTAACTCCTCTCTAACTCCTCTCTAAGCTGAGGGGGTAGAAACAAGACCTGTTTCCGTCAGTTCAACATGCGCAATAAGCATGAGCGCGCTGCTGAGTTGCATAGGCTACGGCCCGTTCTAAAAAGGTAAAAAAAAGTTAAAGGCTAAATTAGAGGGTGGCATTACCGAGGGCACTGAAAAAGTCCCGTTAGCATCTTTTTGACACTTCATCTCTGCACATAGTCACTAAAAATTTGGCTATGTGCAGATTTTTTTGTACCTTTACAGCATAAAACGTAAAGGTTATGCT
>JAGCNQ010000202.1 GCA_017645845.1 Bacteroidaceae bacterium | reverse complement strand
TGCCAAGCACGATGGAAAGCCTGCGGAAGTCGGCCTGTGCACGGAACCAAGGCAACACATGTGCGCCCTTGGTGTATTGATTGCCCTTCCAAAGAGCGATATCGTGATAGACGTAATTCGGATAACGATTGGCACCATTGAAGATAAGTGCCTGCAAGCCAAGCTCAAGTTTAATCTGTCGCAAAGGCATGTAGGTGAGCTTGGGCTGCACCCAAAGGCCAGGCAAAGAATAACCTTTTGTCAGCCGACTTGAAAATTCGTTATCACGAAAGAAACTGATGCTCTCCAACTCCACCTTCAGGGCACGCGTATCGGCTGTGTCAAGGCGGTAGGACGATGTAGCAAGATGCTCCCACATACCTTCATTGGCCATTGCCTCACCTTGGGCATAGGTCATTAACGGAAAAAGCAATAAGGAAAGCAGATGAAAACGCAAAGAGTTAATCATGTCCAATCTTCAATGCTCGATGTTCAATGACTTACTTCTTCACTCCCTTATATATAAGATAAAGCACGACGGCAGCGCCAAGCACAAGCATGGCTATCTTGAGTTCACCACTGTACTGTGCCACTTTCTCTTCAAGCTGACCACTGTAGTAATGGCCAATGTACCAGCCCATACCAGCCAGGATAGAGTTCCAGAGGCTGGCACCAAGCGTAGTATAAAGGAGGAAACGGCCAAGACTCATGCGAGCCAGTCCTGCAGGGATACTGATAAGTTGCCGCACAGCCGGTACAAGACGTCCGAAGAAAGTACCAACTGCACCGTGCTCGTCGAAATAGCGCTCTGCCCGCTCCACCTTCTCTGGGTCAATGAGACACATGTGCCCTATCCTACTCTCAGCAAAACGATAAACAAGAGGACGGCCAAGGTAACGGGCCAAATAATAGTTGACTAGAGCTCCTATGCAGGCTCCAACGGAAGCGCAGAGCACTACGAGGAAGACATTAAGTTCGCCTGTAGTGGCAGCTTTGTATGCGGCAGGAGGCACAACTACTTCGCTGGGAAAGGGAATAAAACTGCTCTCGATGGCCATCAGTAAGGTGATGACCCAGTAGTTAAGGTGCTCCAGACACCAGGCTATGAAAGGAATGGACTGCATTTTAGGTGATAGGTGATAAGGGATATGTGATAAGTGATAAGTGACAAGGGATAAGGGAAAAGTTAAAGTGGGATACGAACTATTCTTTTTCGGGAAATACGGGGCTCTACTTGTAATAGGATGCTTTGCCGACAGAGGAAGATGGAAGATGTGGGGCTGAAGATGGATTGTCTCCGGCGGAAGATGTTTAGTATAAGCCTGTACCACCGATGTTTTTTGCCCGCCATCACAACGTCAACGTCATCCCCACAGGAAGCAGTAAGACGATTCAACCAATCTTCGCCTGGCAAAATGGTATTAGCGGGCATGATGACAAGCCAATCGTAGGCTGAGGCCTTGGCGCCCAAGGTGAGAGCGAGCCTGTGAATATCAACGCCTCGGGCTGTGGCTGAGCAGAATGTATGACAGAGATGCGGATAATGTGCCTCCATCTCTTCAAGCCACTCTGCCATATCCTTGTCGTGTATCTTATCCACGACAATCACCTCGTACTCGCCATCATATTGCATGGAAAGTAACTCCGGAAGCAATCGCATGAGCTCCGGCTGCTGCTCTTCGCATGTAACGATGATACTGACGTTAATCATTGAATATTTCATTACTTGTATAGGAACGAGGCAATTCACGACAGTTGTAGCAGCTTGCCATAGTCTCTCCATAGGCTCCTGCTGAGCGAATTGCTATGAGGTCGCCTCGCTTTGTCTCAGGCAACAGACAGTCCTTCGCGAAAATATCGCTGCTCTCACAGATAGGACCGACAACATCATAGGTATGGACAGGAGCCGTACTGCTGAGGTTCTGGATATGATGATAGGCGCCATAGAGAGCAGGACGAAGAAGTTCTGTCATACCCGCATCGACAATGACAAACTGTCTCGTCGCTGTCTGCTTTACATAGAGGCAGTGCGTAATGAGCGAACCACACTGCCCCACAACAGCCCTACCGAGTTCAAAATGGAGACGCTGTCCAGGGCGCAGTTTCAGATGACGTGCATAAGTCTCGAAGTAGGCATGGAAGTCGGGCACAGGATGCTCGTCGGGATTTTGGTAATCTATTCCCAAGCCTCCGCCAACATTGATATTCTGCACAACAGTAATACCCTCTGTTTCAAGCTGCTCCTGCAATTCGTTGATGCGGTAACAGAGTGCCTCGAAGTCGTCCATCTGAAGTATCTGGCTGCCTATGTGGAAATGCAGACCTACAAAGCGGAGATTAGGCAATTGCTGAGCAATACGGATGACATGAATCATATCCTCCATAGCGATGCCGAACTTGTTCTCGGCAAGACCAGTCGTGATGTGGGCATGGGTATGTGCCCCCACATCAGGGTTGATACGGAAGCTGACATCGGCTACCTTGCCCATTCGCTGGGCTTTCTCTGCAATGACTTCCAGTTCTGGAATGCTCTCTACATTAAAGTATTGTATGCCTTCCTCGAGAGCCAGTTCTATCTCCCAGTCAGCCTTGCCTACACCAGCGAAGACAATCTCATTGGCAGGAAAACCGTTTTCCAGACAGGCCTTTATCTCGCCGCCACTCACGCAATCGGCACCAAAGCCTGCCTGCTGTATTTGACGGAGCACGTTGGAGTTAGCACAAGCCTTGACGGCATAATGCAAATGATATCCCTCATGCTTATCGGTCTCGCGCTTAATGGCAGCAAGCGTCTCGGCCAGCAGTTGGGTATCATAGTAGTAGAAAGGAGTCCGAAGTTGCTCAAATCGGTCCTTCATGTTCGTTATATCCATTTTGACAATCTTTTTATATGTTCTCCACCCAATGCGGGGAGTTAAAGGGAAGCCTTAAACAAAGTGCTACTGAGTGCCTGAAGAGTACGTTTCTTGTCCTCGGCCTTGACCACAAACGAGATGTTGTGTGCTGAGCCGCCATAACTGATCATACGTACAGGGATATCCTTGAGTGCCTGAATTGCCTTTGCCTCAAAGCCTACATTGTCGCTGGCAAGGTCGCCTACAACACAAATGATACACATATCCTCTTCTACACCTACCGTTCCATATTTCTTCAGCTCGTTGACTATATCCGACAGGTAATTGCGGTTGTCAATGGTAACGCTGACACCAACCTCACTGGTGCAGACCATATCAATACTGGTCTTGTAGGTCTCAAAGATTTCGAACACCTTGCGCAGGAAGCCATACGCCAGAAGCATGCGACTGCTGTTTATCTGGATACAAATGTTACCGTCGCGGGCAGCCACAGCCTTGATGGTACCGCGCTGGAACTCGTTATTAATAATGGTGCCTGGGGCAGTCGGGTCCATTGTATTGAGCAGACGGACGGGAACTCGAGCAAACTTGGCGGGCTGGATACAAGTAGGATGCAGTATCTTAGCACCAAAATATGCAAGCTCGGCAGCCTCCTCGAAATAGAGCTGACGAACAGGTTCGGTATGCTCTACATAACGAGGGTCATTGTTGTGCATACCATCGATGTCGGTCCAAATCTGTATCTCCTCTGCCTGAACAGCAGCACCCACAAGACAGGCGGTATAGTCGCTCCCTCCACGCAAGAGGTTGTCTATCTCGCCGTAAGCATTGCGACAGATAAAGCCCTGAGTGATATATATCTGATAACCGGGGTTGGCCTCAAGTACCTTTGTCGTTTTCTCCTTGATATAGTTCATATCCGGCTCACCATTCTTGTCTGTACGGATGATGTCAAGGGCACTGATAAGTAATGTCTTGATGCCGCACTCCTGCAGGTAATTGGTGACCATGTTGGTGCTCATAATCTCGCCTTGAGCCAAAACAACTTTTTCCTCGAAAGAGGTAAAATGTACTTTGGTGAAGGAGCGCAGATAGTCAAACTCTTCATGCAAGAAAGTTATTGTCTTCTGCTTGACTTCTTCGGTACGATAGAGAGTGTCCACATGATCGATGTATTTCTGTTCGAGCTGGTTGATGATGGTATTGGCTCCCTCTGGGTTCTTCTTATAGAGATAATCAGATATCTCCACCAGTGTGTTGGTGGTGCCTGACATGGCTGAAAGGATAACAACCTTGGCCTGTCCATCCTCTGTTATGAGCTTGGAGACTTCCTGCATTCTCTGCGGTGACCCTACGGAGGTGCCACCAAACTTCAGTACTTTCATATATGCGTTATTCTAAACTAAATTAAGAATCAAGAATTAAGAGTTAAGGATGCATCGACACAGCGATAGACGGTTCCGGGGAAGAACTCCGGCCACTGCAGGTTATGCGTGCTAAGAATGACGGCAGTGTTGTTCTGTCTCCTTATCTCATCAAGCAGAGCCAAAATGAGTTCACCATTCTCTGTGTCAAGGTTTCCAGTTGGCTCGTCTGCCAAGATAATCTTGGGCTTGTTCAGGATGGCACGGGCAATGCAAATGCGTTGCTGTTCGCCACCCGAAAGTTCATAGATAAACTTCTCCTTCTTTTCCTCGAGCTTCACCATTTTGAGCACTTCCACGATACGCTTCTCACGCTCCGGCTGCTTTTTCCAACCTGTAGAACGAAGTACGAAATCGAGATTGCGATGCACCGTGTGGTCAGGCAGGAGCTGAAAGTCTTGGAATACAATGCCCATCTGTCTTCGAAGTGCAGGCTGATGCTTTGTCTTGAGACGTGCCATATTGAAGCCTAGCACCTCAGCACTTCCTCCCTCAATGGGCACCTCGCCATAAATACTCTTGAGCAACGATGACTTACCGCTGCCTACAGGTCCTGTGAGATAGACCATCTCACCGTCCTCCACACAGAAATTCACCCCCTGAAGAACCAAATGCTCACCTTGATAGATATCGACGTCAGTATATTTAAGTATCATCTCATCTATTTACGATTTGATAAATTCCTATTTACTATTCACTACTCTTCCAGGAGGAACTATTAGTGTTTTTTCCATCCCGGGTTATGCCGCTCCATGAGTTCGGCTGCCATATCTTCAATGCGCAGACCTTTGCTGGTCAACAGGACGATGAGGTGATAAAGCATGTCCGAACCTTCATAGATGAGTCGGTCGTTGGTACCATTCGTAGCTTCAATTACAAGCTCTAGTGCCTCCTCGCCCACCTTCTGTGCCATACGGTTCAAACCATCACGGAAAAGTGAGGTTGTATAACTACCCTCGGGCATCTCTCGAAAACGTTGCTCTATGAAATCATTAAGTTCGGAAAGGAAAAGCAGCGGATTAGGACGATTCTCCTCGCCCCAACAGGTGTCGGTTCCTGTGTGACAAGTAGGACCGTCAGGATTGGCCTGAATAAGAAGTGTATCATTGTCGCAGTCGCTTTTTATGCTGACCACATGCAGATAGTTACCGCTTGTCTCGCCTTTCGTCCAAAGGCATTGACGCGAACGGCTGTAGAATGTGACAAGACCTGTCTCCTGAGTCTTCCGGAGCGACTCCTCATTCATGTATCCGAGCATAAGCACGGCCTTTGTCTGTGCATCCTGAATGATAGCGGGTACAAGTCCACCACACTTTTGGAAGTCTATATTAAATTCACAATTCATAATTCTCATCTCATAATTAATCCCTATTCCCTAAATATCTATACCCTCACATTTATATTTTCTTTCCTCAGGTATTCTTTTAGTTCCGGAATGCTGATTTGTCCGAAATGGAAAACGCTGGCCGCAAGGGCAGCATCAGCATGTCCCTTAGCAAAGACATCACGAAAATCCTCCATCTGGCCTGCACCACCACTGGCAATGACAGGAATGGTAAGCAGAGAGGCCAGCTGGCTAAGGGCATCGCAGGCAAAACCTTGCTTTACGCCATCATGATTCATACTGGTGAAGAGTATCTCACCTGCTCCGCGATCGTTCACTTCTTTCGCCCATTCAAAGAGATTGCGCTCCGTAGGGATGCGTCCACCATTGAGGTAGCAGGTCCAACCTTTTTCATCTTGTTTAGCATCGATGGCGACCACACAAACCTGACTACCAAAGCGACTGACAATCTCGTCGATGAGTTCTGGACGTCGGAGGGCAGCACTATTGACACTTATCTTGTCTGCACCAGCCGAAAGCATTCGTTCCACATCAGACAGTTCACTGATACCACCACCTACTGTGAAAGGAATGTCTATTTGGGCAGCCACTTTCTGCACCATGTCCGTAAAAGTCTTGCGACCTTCGTGACTAGCAGTAATATCGAGGAAGACGAGTTCGTCTGCACCCTGACGACTGTAAAGCTTTCCGAGTTCTACAGGGTCTCCTGCCTGCCGAAGTTGCAAGAAGTTGGTGCCTTTGACGGTTTGACCATCCTTAACATCCAAACAAGGTATGATACGTTTTGCTAACATGTGGCCCCCTCTAAATCTTCACTAGTGAGAACTAACCTATCTCCTAATTCCCTTATTTTTTTAATATCTATTTTCCCTTCGTAAAACGCTTTGCCGAAGACAACAGACGGGATGCCCGCCGCATCAAGGGCAAGGATATCATCTGTACTCCCTACCCCACCGCTAGCTATAAGCCGACACTGCGGATACCGCTCCATGATGTTGCGATAGAGGTCGATAGCAGGACCGGTAAGCGTACCATCCCTGCTAATTTCTGTACAGAGCACATTTCGTGTACCTTCTTTCATATAACGGAACAGGTAGTCCTCGAGCCGGACATCCGAGTCCTCTTTCCATCCGTTAATAGAGACACGTCCATTTCGCACATCTGCACCCAGGATAAGTCGGTCAGCCCCATACTTCTCGAGCCACTTGAGGTAGCGCTCGGGGGCAGTAATGGCAATACTGCCGACTGTAACAAGCGATGCTCCCGCCTCATAAACTTTCTCCAGATCCTCGTCTGTTTTTACTCCACCACCGAAATCAACGACAAGACCCGTATGTGCAGTGATAGCTCTCAAAGCGGAGAGATTGACCACATGCTTGCTTTTAGCCCCATCCAGATCGACCACATGAAGACGCTGCATGCCCAAGTCTTCGAACTGCTGGGCCATTTCAAGCGGGTCACCATAGACCTTCTTCGTGTTATAATCGCCCTTGGTCAGACGAACACACTTGCCTTCGATGATGTCTATTGCCGGAATCAGCTCTATCATGGGGTGTTGGAGAGATTAGTCGTTTGGTTGTTAATGAAAAAACTCAACATTCTATTTCCAGGAAATTCTTCAAGATGTGCTGACCCACCTCACCACTTTTTTCAGGGTGGAACTGAGTGGCATAGAAATTGTCCTTGTGCATGGCAGAGCTGAAGGGGTGAATGTACTCGGTAACGGCAGCCGTATGTTCACAAATAGGCACGTAGTAGCTGTGTACAAAATAAACGAACTGCCCTTCTCCATCTCCCCCATAAGGGAATGACAATAAGCCTCCCTTCGGAGAGTTTTTGGGGGAGCCATAGGCTTGTATTGTATTCCACCCCATGTGGGGAATCTTGTCCTGGTGACGGACTGGTATAAAGCGTTTGACATCAGCGTTGAAGATGCCAAGACAATCCACATCGCCTTCCTCCGAATGTCGGCACATCAGTTGTTGACCGATACAGATTCCGAGAACAGGTTGTTTGAGGGACGGGATGAGCGTATCAAGTCCATGCTCTCGCAGATAGTGCATAGCGCCTGAAGCTTCACCCTGACCAGGGAAAATAACTCTGTCTGCACTGCGTAGTTCCTCAGCGGAATCAGTCAGGACTGGTTCCACGCCCATTCGCTGCAAGGCATGAATGACAGAAAAGATATTTCCTGCATTGTATTTCACTACAGCAACCTTCATGCTTCAGTAGGCAATTAATTTTTCGGGCGCAAAGATACACAATTTATATTATAAAAGGAAACGAAATGCGGGAAAAGAATGCTATTTTGTGAATTATAGACTGAGCGAGAGCCTGTGGGTGATGCAGTCGGGGAGCTCTTCTTCGTAGTGTGTGACCATAACAAGTGTCTTATGGGGTCTCTGACAGAACTGCTTGATAATCTGGCGCACAAGAGAGCGGTAACGATTATCAAGACCATGCAGAGGCTCGTCGAGAATGAGGAGTTCCGGGTCTTTCACGAAAGCGCGAGCCAACAGGCAGAGACGTTGCTCACCACTACTAAGACGCAGGAATGTGATGTTCGCCAGTGTATCCACTCCAAAGACACGCATCCAACCAAGACAAATCTGCTTTTGTTCCGGTCTTGGACGAACATAGAGGCCAACTGAGTCGCTCAAACCACTTGCAACAACATCGATGGCGGGGATATCCTTGAGGTAGGCACGATGCATCTCGGGACTGACATAGCCAATGTGCCGCTTTATCTCCCAAATGCTCTCGCCCGATCCGCGACGATGTCCGAAAAGTTCGATATTGCAGGCGTATGCTTGTGGATTGTCAGCACAGACAAGACTGAGCAAAGTACTCTTTCCCGAACCATTGGGACCACTCAGTGCCCAACGTTCGCCTTCGTGAACAGTCCAATTGAGGGAACTCAGAATGGTATGGTCGCCATAACGGATGCTGACATCGCAAAAACGCAGTATCTCACCTCCTGCAGAAGGATAAAAATCGGAGTCGGAAAGGTTGCGGACAGGCAGGTTCGCTATCCAGTGCTTCACCTCATCGCTCAACACGGGAGCGGGCAAAGCTGCATATTGCCTGCGATACTCAGCAAGGGGCATCTTGGGCAACAACCGAAGTCCCTCAACAGGCAAAACATGGGTGATGAAATCGGGAATATCGTCGCGTTTGCTTAGGACGAGGATGATAAGGAGATCTGTCTCACGCGTCAATGCATCGAGTAAGAGACGGAAGTCCTTGCGCGTAGGGGCATCGAGACCGATGAAGGGATTGTCCAAGATGAGGACTCGGGGATTGGTGCCGAGGGCCTTGGCCATTTGGAACTTTCGTAGTTCACCGCTGCTGAGTGATATAATATACTTTGGAGCGAGGCTGTCAAGATTGAACATCTGAGCTAGTTTCCGACGAAGTTCATTGCGATGTTCCTGCTCTTGTTCGCGCTCTTCAGGCGAAAGTTCCTGACCGATAGTCTGGTCAGCCTTTTGGTAGAAGTCCTGCAAAAGACAGCCGGCAGTCGGAGTATCATCGGCTATATCATGCTGGTTCCAACGCTGCTGATAATAGTAGCTTCCATCCTGTTCACCATAGGAATCGCGGAAAGAGATGTACTTCATGTTTTCACTGGCAAGGCGCAACTTGCTTGGCGAGAAATCATAATGCACTTCATTAAGCAGCAAAGGATAATGACCAGTTAAGGTTTCAACGAGGCGTGTCTTTCCAGCAGCATTGTCACCAACGATGGCAATCTGTTCGCCTCGTAAAATCTCCAGATTAATAGGTTCAGCCATTCTCCAAAGAGGATGCCGAGCTACACCGTTAGTGATATTTATCATTGAATATTGAACATTAAACATTGAGTATTGAACATTCTCATCCCTCACTCTTCACTCTTTCCTTATTCTTTTTCACAAAGTCTGCCCAACCGCGATATTTGTGGTCGCTCTCGGGTTTACCCATTTGCAGGAAATGGCAGTAAGCAGCTCCTAAAGCATCGGTTGCGTCAAGGAATTTTCCCATCTCCTCTTTCTCTACATGAAGCATCCTACGCAACATATCAGCCACCTGTTCCTTGCTTGCATTTCCATTGCCTGTAATGGCCATTTTTATTTTCGACGGCGCATATTCCGTAATTGGCACTTGTCTATGGATGGCTGCTGCAATAGCCACACCCTGGGCACGTCCCAACTTGAGCATACTCTGTATGTTCTTGCCAAAAAAAGGAGCCTCGATGGCCATACAGTCAGGGAGATAGCCTTCGATGATACTGCAGACGCGCTCGTGGATATGACCAAGTTTGAGATATGGATCGGGGAACTTACGCAGGTCGATAACACCCAACGCAAGCATTTCAGCCTGTTTCCCTTCCACGCGAAGTACACCATAACCCATGATGCTGGTACCCGGGTCAATACCTAAAATGATACGCTCCATCTTGTTTCCCTAATTCTATTTTGCCTGCAAAAGTATGAAATATTTGTCAAAAACAGGTTATTAATGTGAAAAAATGCAATATAATACAAAGCTTTTGGGGAATAAGATGTATCTTTGCAAAAATTTTAATAAAAAAAGATGAATAAGATATTACTATTTGCTTTTGCCGCCATTTTCGGTTTGCAAACTCATGCACAAACTCTGAAACAAAAAGTTAACGTCAGTGAAGTACAGGCTGTAGCCACTACAAAGGCCGAGAACTATGCAGAAATAGCATTTGATACACTTCGCTACAATTTCGGTAAGTTCTCCAAGGCTGAGCCGCTTGTACGTTGTTCCTTCCCGTTCACCAACACCGGAACAGCACCCCTGATTATTCATCAGGCTTTTGCCAGTTGCGGCTGCACCATCCCTACCTATACAAAAGAGCCCATCAAACCAGGCGAAAAGGGCGTAATTGATGTAACATACGATGGTACAGATAAGTTCCCCGGACACTTCCAAAAGACAATTACCATCCGCTCTAATGCCATCAACGAGGTAGTGCGTCTGACCATTGAAGGCATAATGGAATAGTATGTCGCTATTTGGGAAACCCGTCACCATCCTGTTTTTCTGCCTCACTGCCTTAACTGTCAGCGCGAGGGAGGAATGGAATCCTTTGGCGCAGGAAGAGGCCGTAGTGACAAGTGGGAATGCCCGTTTCACTATTTTGACGCCCCGGCTTATCCGCATTCAATATAGTACCAATCAACTTTTTGAAGACCGCGCTACGTTTGCAGTTGTCAATCGGCAGCTACCAGTACCTCATTTCACCTATACCTCCGAGGATGGTTATCTCACTATCCAGACCGACTTTCTAACTTTACGCTACAAAGAGGGTAATAAAATCAATCGCCAGCACAAGAATAGCAATATCTTGAGCATCACATTTCTGATGAACGGACGCCAGATTCTTTGGTATCCCGGAAAGGATGATGCTCTCAATCTGCTCGGTACTCAGCGAACCCTCGATGGTGACATCGGCGACACCCATAGGGTATCGCTTGAAAAGGGTTTACTCTCCCGTGACGGTTGGGCTATTCTCGACGAATCTCCCAGCACAAAGCGTGGAGACGGTAGCCATTCCTTTCCCTTTGAAGGTGAGGTAGATGGTATTCCTTGGGTTGGTACCCCAGTCGATGCAAATGCCATCGATTGGTATTTCTTCGGCTACGGACATCAATACAAGGATGCTCTTGGCGACTATGTTCGCATTGCAGGCCGTCAGCCTCTTCCGCCTAAGTATATGTTCGGTTACTGGTATAGTAAGTATCAGGCTTATTCACAGAGTGATATTCAGCAGTTGGTTCGCGACATGGAGCAAAACGAGGTGCCGCATGATGTGCTCATGATTGACTGCGACTGGCATCAGAACTCATGGACAGGATGGACCTGGAACAAGTCGCTTTTCCCCAACCCGACCACGCTTCTCAATTGGATGCACAATCACAACACGAAGACTGCCCTCAACCTCCATCCTGCCGATGGTATAGGTTCCAGTGACGACAACTTTGCCAGGATACGCAATGACATGGGACTCGATGCAAGCGTTACCACAGTTCCCTGGCAACTCGAAGACTCTACTTTCTATCGTACATTCTTTAAGAATATTATGCGTGTGCGTGAGAGGCAAGGTGTTGACTTTTGGTGGCTCGACTGGCAGCAAGACCTAACAAGCAGTTATATCACAGGGCTCGGACAAACTTTCTGGCTCAACCATGTCTTCTACAATGACATGCGCTTGAACCGCACCGATAGGCGCCCTGTCATCTTCCATCGCTGGGGCGGAATGGGCAGTCACCGCTACCCCATTGGTTTCTCAGGCGACACTTTCGCCACCTTCGGCACATTGCAGTTCGAGAGTTATATTACCGCCACTGCTGCCAATGTCTGTTTCGGTTATTGGGGACATGATGGAGGCGGTTATCTACAACCCAACAACATCAGCACCGACCCTGAACTGGTACTCCGTTGGATGCAGTTCTGTGTCTTCCAACCCATTTTCCGCACACATGGCTCCAGCCAAAGTGGTTGTGAGCGACGTATCTGGCGCTTTTCTAATCTTGACTTGCAAAGGGAAACCTTTCAACTTCGCTACACGCTTGTACCATATATATATACAGCTGCCCGGCAAGCTTATGACACAGGCGTTTCTATCTGTCGCCCACTCTACTATGAGTGGCCCGAAGAGAACAAAGCCTATTCCATCGAAGACGAATATCTCTTCGGTGATGATATCCTTGTCTCTCCCATTTCGACGCCTGCCAGCAGTGATGATACAAGCGAGCGCAAGACCTGGCTCCCTAAAGGTTATTGGTATGATGTATGCCGTAATCGGATGCTCTACGGAGACCGGACCATTATAGACCAATACGCACTTTCAGAGATTCCATACTTCATCCGTCTGGGCAGTATTATTCCTTGCAATCCTGCAGTTTCCCATCTGAAGACAGAACCTTCGTCGCTTGTCCTTTGGGTTATTCCTGGAACAGACGGGAAGGGCACTTTCTATGAGGACCAGGGCGATAGCGAAGCATACAAGGATGGTGAGTTTGCTACAACCGTTTTCTCACAGATGCATGACGGCAATGGTACCACTCTTACCATCAATGCGCGCGAAGGCAGTTTCGAAGGTATGCAGGAAGAGCGAGCCTGGCAAGTTATTTTCTTCTGCATTGAAAAGCCCAACAGTGTCTGCATTGATGGCGAGGAAACGACAGGCTGGACTTATGATGAACAACTTCGCCGCCTCACAGTCGATGTGCCCACGCATTCATGCTCGCAAGCCATCGTCATCAATGTTCACGAGAGCGAGACTGGCATTGAAACGATTCTAGATTCAAAGTCCAAGATTCAAAATGAAATTTTCGACATGCAAGGTCGTAAATGGCCTATAGCTACAAAAGGTATATACATCCAAAACGGAAAGAAAATTCTTAATCCATTCAAGCCATGAAACGCCTCTTGCTCCTTTTTAGTCTTTTTCTCTTTATACCTTTTCACCTTTTAAAGGCTCAAACAGAGCGTTATTGGGCTGTAGGCACTGCAGTGCCAGGAGGTATTCAGGAACTGACACCCTTTCCCAACAAGCAATTCAAATACACAGGACAACTCATTGAAGGTGGTACGCTTCGTTTCCGAAATATGGAAGAGCCTAAGGGCACTTCTCTCCGCTACCTCAGACCCACTTACGAGGATGCATACGCAGTAACGGGTGCAACGCCTTTTACCCTTGTCCGCGACTCCACTGCAGCCCTATGGACAGTGCCCATTACCGAAGATGTCTATCGCATTACCATCGACCCTAATGCCAAAACTCTAACAGGCGAGCTCTTCCGTCCCTGGAATGAGCTGTTCATCGTAGGCGGAGCCACAGAATGCGGTTGGGTAACTTATACTTTCCTGCCTTTCACTCGCGATGAGGACGAGGTCTGCACATGGGACTGGACAGGAGAACTGCGTGAACGCTCAGAGTTTGGCGAGCCACGCCGTTTCAAGTTTAACGGACAGAATGCCTGGGAACCCAAAGTGTTGCATCCTTTCACACAAGACGAG
>JAGCNQ010000201.1 GCA_017645845.1 Bacteroidaceae bacterium | reverse complement strand
ATTGATGGCGATGCCAGAATTAGGAATCTCAAGATAACCGATAGTCAGATAAATGTCAAATCAGAAATCACGGGCGCTATCGTCGGCTATGCCAAGAAAGGCAGAATTGAAAATTGCTCTGTTGATTCATCTGTAGTGATTACTTCCACTGCCGCTCAATCTGGAGATGGCGAAGTAATTATTGCCACAGGCGGGCTTGTTGGCAGATTATTATCTTCTGCCTCTTTATGGGGATGCGTCTGTGGTGCATCAGTCAATGGTACAGAGAAGGTTGGAGGCTTGGCAGGAGAGGTTGTGAGCGGTCGTGTCGTGGCTTGCCTTTATACTGGTAGCAGCATCAACGGCGGCTCATCAACTACCCAGGCAGCATTATTTGGCAATATCAATGGCGGGGATTACTTGTTCTATAACCTTTACACCAACAGTGCCCTTGACGGCAAGAACGGGCAGGACAAGCGAGGATATGTCATCAGTCTCTCTTCAGGAGTTACTTTTGACTTTTTCTCGCAAGCCCAATCAAACAACACCTACGACGTGAGCGGCATTACATATTATACATATCGCAACTGGCCCTACACCGACTATTCCCTTATCATTTATGGCGGCACGATGTATTGTGCGTCTGGTCAAATGATTCCATTCACCGTTACGACTCCTCCTGGCTATGCCCTCACTTCCGGAGTTTCTGTATCGGCGGGATACGAGGGATACATTGTAGATTCATACACGCTTGTGACCGCTGCATCCGATTGTACTCTTAGCGCACCGACGGTTCTCACAGCATGGAATGGCAAAGGTACAGGAACAGAACTTGACCCCTACATCATCAGGACACCTTACGACCTTCGTTGGATAGCAGCATACGTGAATGCAGCGACCAATGACCACTACAGCGGCAAGTATTTCCAGCTTGCCAATGACATTACCTTCGATGGCACAGCAAATAACTTCACAGCCATTGGCAATACCAACTCAAAGTATTTTGCCGGCACCTTCGACGGAATGGGCCACACCATCAGCGGTATCAATATTAGCGCCGACGGAGGGCAAGGCTTGTTTGGCACAGTTAGCGGGGCAACAATCAAGAACCTTACGCTCTCTGCCAGCACCATAAAAAGCACAAGCACTTCCTCCGCTGGCGGCATAGTCTCTAATGCAGGTAACGATGGCGTAACGATAGAGAACTGCCATGTGTCAGGAAACGTCACCATCGAAAGTGGAAACACCAGCGGCGGTATCATCGCAAGAACGACTGCTGGATATGTGACCATCACAGGATGTACTTGCGGAGCAACCATATCATCGAGAAATAGTGGTGATATTGGCGTTGGTGGCATCGTAGGAACCTGTGGTAACCAGACAGGCTCTCTTTCCACAGTGACACGCATAACTAATTGCCTCTATTATGGAACATCCTTGACAGGACACAGCAACTATACTGGAGGTATCATAGGTAATTGCTACACCACTTCCGGCAACATAGCTGGACAGTCAAAAGTAACCCTTTCGCATAATTTCTATACCTATCCCGATGCCAGCATTAAGGGCATTGGCTTCTGGAGAATGACGACAGGTTCTTATAACAATGACCAAAATAACTATGATATAACGGACAACGACGACAGCGCTATCCGCGTACATGCTGTTACTGCAAATGCTGACATTGAAGACATGGGTACGCCAGACACACCTGTCGAGAATGGCATTACACCTTACACGTATGGTGTCAAGTACGGCAACGCCTATTACAGCCATATCCTTGCCTTGCTCAATAACGAAGACAACACGGCGCTTATCAACCAATATAACGGCCAGACCTTCAATGTGAAGCTGCGCGGACGCACGCTCTACAAGGACGGCTCATGGAACACGCTTTGTCTGCCCTTCGCCCAAAGCAACTTCAATGGAACAATATTTGAAGATGCGACAGAATACGAAAAACTTGAGTTGGAAACCAGCCGTCGTTACCATGTCGATGGTGACGATGCTGAAACGCCGAAAGAATATAAAACAGGTTGTCAAGACGGCAGACTCTACCTATTCTTTAGGAATGCAAACTACATTGAGGCGGGCAAACCTTATATTGTGAAATGGAGAAAGGTTGACGGCTATGACAATCATCACGACCCCGCAACGTACGACTATGTCGAGCCGATGTTCCCCAATGTGACTATCGTCAATAGTTCACCCGTTACAGTAACATCGGAAGACGGAACTGTTTCGTTCGTATCCACTTATGCTCCCTTCAACCGCGACTATGAAGACCGTAGTATCCTCTTCTTGGGTATATCGAACACACTCTTCTATCCGAATGGTGCAGGCAATGTCTCTGTGAAATCCTTCCGCGCCTATTTCCAACTCAACGGAGTATTGGCGGCAAGCGATTCGAGTGGCGATGATGAAGATGATGACGATGAAACTTATATTCCAGGCGGCGGCGAGGTCAAAGTCTTTGTGATGGACATTGAAGATGATGCTACTTCAATTCAAGAAACGAGGTTCGACGTCCAAAACGAGGAAGAGGAATGGTATTCTCTGGACGGCATCCGTCTCAACGGAAAGCCTTCTGTTAGTGGTGTGTATGTGAATGGTGGCCGAAAGGTCGTAATAAAGTAAAGGAGGACTTAGCTATGAAAAAGACATATAAGGAGCCTACGATGCTCATCGTGACAATCCAGCATACAAGTCTGCTGATGGGGAGCCTCGACAATAAAGTTGGCGGCAATGCCGACATGAACTATGGCGGCGGCAAGGGTGACACAGAAGGTCGTGTGAAAGAGCATAGCATTTGGGAGGACGACTGGTGATTTGGCATAAAGCCACCACATGCTTTTGATTCATTATAAAGGAGCGATATACATAGTGCTGCAATTGTCGTTGTAGCACTATGCGTTTTAATGAATCGTCATTTTCCCATTTTTATTATTCTATGCTTCTGTTATTTTTACTTTTGTAGGCGATTAGGGATTAAAAAGGAAAAGAAAAACATTTTCCTTTGGCTTTTTACTCGCTTATTCGTAACTTTGACATTCGTCGAAGTTACTCCCGCTCGAAAATACTCAAATAAATTTGGTATTTTACTCGCTTATTCGTAACTTTGCACTTACATTTATATAATGTCGCACGAAATGGAGATTGCAAAATTCTTTACCGAAGAGGAGCGTCAACGTATCGAAGAGGTGCAGCGCAAAATCTTTGCTCTTGCTGCCGATGTGATACAAGAGGGAGACGAGGAGAGACTCCGAAGGTACATTCGCCATGCTGCCGAACAGGGTTTGCTCCAGCGAGACGCTTTTGACATCAACCCGATTGTTAAGGACCTGGAGACGGCACTCATCGTCGGAGAAGAGATTGGCCTTTCTCGAGGTAGTGTGCTGAGTGTCCTGCTGAACTCAATCGTCCAGAGCGGTGCGGCCACAATCGATGAGGTGCGTAAGGACTTTGGCGAGGAAGTGGCTCATATCCTGCACGGCCTGATGCGCATCCGCGAGGTGTACGCCAAGAGTGCTACGGTGGGAAGCGACAACTTCCGCAGCCTGCTCGTCACTTTTGCGGAAGACATGCGCGTCATCCTCATCATGATTGCCAACCGCGTCTGCATCATGCGACAAATCAAGGACACGAAGAACGTCGAGGCACAGCGAAAGGTGGCAATGGAGGCGGCCTATCTCTATGCTCCGCTGGCACACAAGCTCGGCCTCTACAAACTCAAAAGCGAGTTGGAGGACCTTAGCCTGAAATACCTCGAGCACGACGCTTACTATCATATCAAGGAGAAGCTGAACGAGACAAAGCGCAGCCGCGATGCCTATATCGAGCGGTTCCTGAAGCCCCTCGACGAGAAACTGAAGGCTGCCGGCCTGCACTACCACATGAAGGGGCGCACGAAGAGCATTCACTCCATCTGGCAGAAGATGCAGAAGCAGCATGTGGACGTGAACGGCGTCTATGACCTGTTCGCCATCCGCATCATCCTGGATTCGCCTCCCGAGCGCGAGAAGATGGAATGCTGGCAGGTGTTCAGCATCGTCACGGACATGTACCAAAGCAACCCGAAACGTATGCGCGACTGGCTCTCTGTCCCCAAAAGCAACGGCTACGAGAGTCTGCACATCACGGTACT
>JAGCNQ010000200.1 GCA_017645845.1 Bacteroidaceae bacterium | reverse complement strand
TCTTAATTCTTAATTCTTAATTCTTAATTTATTTGTATCTTTGCCGAAAATTATAAATCAGGCATCATATGAGCAAAATACATTCCGCTTGGCTATTTATGTGCAAGCATAAATACTTCATTACGATTTTAATCATTGCACTTATTGTAGGTGTGGTTGATGAAGACAGTTTCCTGAACCGTCATCCTCGCAGGGTGCGCATTGACATGCTACGCCAAGAGATTGCCCACTACAAGAACCAGTTCAACGAGGCAGACAGCAAGATTCGCGAATTGGAAACTAACAAAAAGGCAGTGGAAAAGATAGCCCGTGAACGCTATCTTATGAAACGCACCGATGAGGATATTTTTATCTTTAAGAACGAACAAGAGGAATCTTCCTCTAATTTGTCCGAAGCTGACTCGGAATGAAAGAATTGAGTCCACTTCAGAATCTTTGTTTCCGCTGTGGAGCTATACTTATGCTCATTGGTGCAGCTATGTTTATTCTGTATCCAATGGTAGGAATGTACGTCTATGGAATCGGCACACTTATGTTCACGCTTATGCAAGTGCAGACAGAATATATGGGGCGCAATATCACAATCATACGTCTGCGTCGCCAACAACTCTTGGCCTGTTGCTGTTTTATTTTGGCACTGGTCTTAATGAGCATGCAACTACATAAGTGGGGGCCCTGTCACCGACAGGAATGGGTTATTGCACTGACCATCGGCTGCGTACTTGAACTGTACACAAGTTTCAGGATTCCTCAGGAACTAAAGAAGTCTGGAGAGTAAGTAATTCTTCCTTACGGTAGTATATTGCGGAAGTGGGAGAAACGTTCACTTTCTGTCTCACCCATGGCCACAAGAAGATTGTAGATAGCCTGAGCATGCATAAGACGAATCTTCCCTCCAAGTTGCAATTTGGAGAATCGCAATATTAAACGCTGTGCTTCCTGCTCCGATGATTCACACAATGCCCCTGTCTTTTCTTTCTCAGCAAGTAGTCTTTCGCTATCTGCCGTTAACATACGAATCTTTTTGTATGCACGAGAAGTATAGGATTTACCCTGAGTGTCAGCAGCCTTTGCAAGGTCCAGAAGCTGAATGGCGCTAGCAGGAACTCTGGGAGTCCGTACAGCCAAGACATCACCCAAAGGAACGATAATACGGCCTCCCTCATGTCCTTTCACACTTTCCAAAACACCTTTAATACCAGCAAATTCCCCATCAAGGACACAGACATAGTCACCTACCACCAACTCCTTGCTGGTTGGCACAAAATACTCTGCATTGCCATCCAGCATTTGTACTGCCTTACGTAGCATCTGCATGTCTCTGTCAGGAACATAGATACAACCTGTTGGCGATGAGGAAGGATGCAGGAATCTGAGAGTGGAATCGAAGGGTGGTTCCTGTCTGAGGCGAAGGATGTCCTCACGTGTAGCTCTAATAAAAATATAGTTCCCTGCAATAAGTCGTTTATGTGGTATCGATTTGCTCTCCCTAACCAAATAAGTCACTTCGAGAGGCACAAAATAATCATAAATACCAGTCGTTTCGCTCTCAGCCTTTTTAATTTCAAGAACATCTATGATACGAATATCACCACTATTGCTGTACATTACAAGCCAAGGTAGTGAATCTATACTGCTTTTATCATTGAACATTAATCGTCGTCTGTTGTCTATTGTCGTATTCTATCGACTATTCTGACTGCAAAGATAGCAAAAACATGCTTAAGTTCCAAGGAAAAGGACAATTATCTACTCTCTCTTGTAAAAATTCTTCGCTGTTTACCAATTAATTTGCCACCTTTATTGGCTCCGTGAGAGCTTTCTCGTAGAACTGTCTGGGAGTGATATGGACAGGTTCCTTCATAAATTCTGGACGACTCCAGCTGCGCAAGAACAAACGGAAAAATTCAGGATCTTCTGCCGGGACCTCGAAAGGTTTATGCAGTCGGCCTTGCTTATCGAAATAGGCAAAGTAAGTTCGAGTATAGTTTCCATCATCGCGACGACTCTCAAAGAGTATCCAGTGGTCGTTTGATGAAAAAGAAGCATAGCTTTCAGGAAGGTCGCTATTTATGGGCTTGGTATCAAGAAGTTGTCCTGTTTGCAGATCGAGCACCTGGATTTCTGCCGATGTATGCCAGATATGGAAGAGTCCCCATGGTCCTTCGGCAAAAAGGACATAACGACCATCTTGTGAAACTCTTGGCTGAACAGCACTACGGTTTTTGGCAACTGCATCGTAGATAAGTTCAGGTTCGCCGAAGGTCATACTCTCTGCATCAAAGGAAATACGATAGAGGTTGTATTGCAAGGTCTTATATTTGTCCAGCAGTTCTTCAGTGTCCTCATACTTTCCTTGATACTCATAATGCGCCGAACAATAATATATCCACTTCCCATCGGGGCTCCAGGAAGGGAAGAGTTCAAACTCCAAAGAATCATTGAGAACTGTCTGGACACTATTCTTCTTGATGTCATAGATAATGATATCGCTGGCCGATTCCATCACTTCAACCTTTGAGACTTCCCTAGTATGGAAACTCTGCATGGTGTGGTCGGTGCTGAATGCAATAATAGGTAATGATGGGTGCCACGAATTATAAGCCGCAGCAGAAATCATTTCGTCATTCTTTAGATTGACAAAGATAAGCTCCCCATCGTTTACGATCATTGTGCCAGGATTTTGGAGACGCATGTGGAACATCATATTGTCTGTGCTGTAGTTCTGGTAGGAATGACAATTGATACACTGTCCTTCCAGACCTTTAGAAATCTGGCGGTTATTGTAGATAATGCTCTCCTCGAAGTTGGTGAGGTTACGCTGACGGATGGAGAGCTCATCATAACCGACAAAGGTTGGAGGCAGAACACGATAGGAAATGTATGGGTCTATCTCTTCCTCTGCAACGTAGATAGGAAATGGCTTATAAGCTGACCACTTACCGTCTTTCTTAGTATAAACAGTGACGGAGAGACTCTTTCCCTTCGCAGAAGCAAGCATTTCGTGCCACTCGTCCTCGTCTATCTGTACCTTGTTGGCTTTGCCTCCATATCTGAATTTTGTTTCGTCTACGCCTGAGTTCTGTGAGGAACCTTGAATTTTGAATTCTGCTATCACATCATCCACATCGTCAACGAGGAAGTTGAGCGGTACAATGTTGGGTGGAACAGTCACTTTCGTATAGTCAGGCCAAATAACAGGCTCGTCATTCATCTGTGTGTAGGAAGACGGAAGCGAAGGATGCTTGCTGCAGGCAGCAAAAAGGAGAAGAAGTAAAGGAAGGATTCTGTATTTCATGGTCTAATTCGTTTGTACTTCTCTCAAAACACAATAGTCCCACATATAGGTGTCGCCGAATTCCGGACGAAGGGCACTCCCTATCTGCTTTTCGTTCATTCCTTGGGAAGAATATTGTTTCAACCTGTTGAAGAAAGCATTGTAGCGATCTAACACTCGTTGGTCAAATTGGACAAAAGAGAGATTTATGCCTTGCATCTTCAATTCATAGACGCCAAAGAGCATTGCTTCCTGTACATGTATTGGGAAGTACTTACCTGGGTTGATATTATAGTACTGCTGGACTTGTGACCAAAAGCACTTCTGGTCTCTCATCATCATAGCGCAACCGAGAGCCACCTCCTGCGCTTCCGGGTCGGAAGTGATGGAGTACATCCACTTCTTCAAGATGGTGAGCTCTACATATTTGTCATCGGTTCCTACCAGTTCAGAACCTTCGTTGTAAAGTTTCAGAGGCATTCGGAAAGGCTCACTCTCGGCCAAGAGTTTTTCGTTCCCCACAAAGCGTTTCATTTTCTCCGCCCATTTCTTTTGAAAGGTTGTACAACCCAATAAACGCAAATATCTGCGGGCATTGTCCCACTCGCCATTCACAAGAGCACACTCTGTCAGCATTCGCATTGTATAATAGGAATAGCCGTAGTGCATGCAACGCTCGATGGCACGTCGGATAGCAAAGACCGTCTCACCGTAATTGAGATAGATGAGGTCTGCTGCTTGGTCGGCAATGCGGATGTGGATAGAATCGCTGACAGTGACAGGAGGGACACTCTCATTATTATATACGTAACGCTTGGAACACAACTCACCTCTATTGATGAGTGCTATGTCGCGTAGCATGACCATTTCACGAGTGACAGGACCTTTCACCATAGCAGCCTCACGAAGCACATCATTCCATCGGCACTCCTCCACCCCTCTTTGCATTCGCATCTCTGCATGGAAATTATAGTCGGAAAAGTCGCGTGTAGAGAGGCAGTAAACCATTAATACAGCCACAATAGCCATCACGCTTTGGCTGAGAATGAGTTTCTTTGTGTTCAGCTTCTTGATAAAAGGGAAAAGGACTGACGTTATTAGAACCAAATAAAAAGGTATTTCTAACGAATAGTCGCGCAAATCATCCAATTCAAACTTATGGAATCCATACGTCCAAGGTTGGTCCGGTCGCATCAAGGTCGTTCCGGCTGTCTCAAGAAGCGGCACAAGCCAAAGGGTGAGGAGAATGACTATTAAGCTGAGAGTTGAGAGTTTAAAGTTGACCGTTAACTGACGAACTGCCACAATGACTGCTGCGAGCAAGGCATAAATGCCAAGCGGATAATAAAGCAGAGCTGCAACCAAAGGAATCCAGGCAAGAGCTATCCACTGCTGAGCTTTCTCGCTAACAGGAAAATATTGCCAGAATGGAACGGAGAAGAGAAGAGCTGCGAAGAGTCCCATAGGATGATAGAAGATGTAGTCTATGTCCTTCATAATATAAACCCAGTAGCCAAGCTGAATGTCGCTGCAAAGCAGAGCCGCCAAAGGAATAAATAGAAGGAAACTCCATTCATCAGGGACACGGAAAGACCACTTTGCCAGCCAGAAAGTTAGAATCCAGAGGCCGATAAGCATTGAGCTACCGAGGGCCGGATAGTAGAAGAACTGTGTCAGATAAGCTCCCACCCAAGAGAGCAGGCCTCCTGGGAATCTCATACAATCGTCCCAGAAAAGGCTCGTACTGTTCCACCAGTCCCTGTCTTGCATAAAATACATCGTATCGGCATTCCTTACATAAAGGAAGTACCAAGCCAAAGCAAAGAAGGCAAGGCAATAGATGTATTTCAGAATCTTACCCACGTTAGCGCCCATAATTCATGATAATTTCGGTCTGCAGATATGCGGTCATTGATGTAGTTATATTGCACTTGGAACATCAGGTTTCTATGCAACTGAAAGTTCGGACAAATACTATAAACGCTACGCATAGTACCCCAGGTTGCATCTTTACGATAGACATCATAGCTGCCGTAAATCTTCAACCAACGTGTAACAGGTACACCAATAATAGTATACCAAGCATCAGCTTTGTCCGTCGAGTTTTGCTTCCAAGTCTGTGTCTCTGTATCAAAGTCATTCACATTGCGACCGGTATGATGCGCATATTCAGCACGGAAGCTCCAGTCATTGTGCTCGTACATACTGGAAAGAGCCCAACGGTTGCGCTTTACACTGACTCCGTTCGAACCAGTATAGGTTCCTTTCCACCCGAAGAGACCAATATAGAGGTCTTTGATGGGCTGCAACTGAATATTACCTATCCAGTCCTTTTGCTTGTTGTTGTCTTTCTTGTTCTGTCCGTTTCCGTTATAGACAGCAGCCTGATAGCGAATCAGACGATGATGGTCTTTGCCTATCGGGAAGAGGTCGCCCTGAAACTGAAGCCCTTGATCGCGGCCGTTTTGAGCAGATTCTCCGCTGCAATCTTCTGAAGCCAAGGCTGTCATTCGGCCCGCCAATTGCGAATAGTTGCCAAGTCCCACGTTCCAGGGATTCATCGGGTTCTCAAAACTGAAGCAGCGCTTGAATTGTCCCACTTTGACCTGAAACTCCTTGAAGCGTACCCATTCCAACGTATAGTCGCGCATCGCCGGGTTTTTCAGTTCCAACTGAATGCGGTATTTGAAGTCGCGAAGTATAGTGCCTGAGACATATACTCTGACTAACCGACACTCAAAGCCGTTGTTACCTGCATTATCCTGACTCGAATAGCTGTACTTGCCGTTGACATAACCGCCGAACTGGGGAACACTAACGTATTTGGTGATATGACGGCCATAGCGGAGAGTGTCGCCATCGACAGTTTCCTCCATCGCCTTTTCAATACCGCGATTCAGGTATGAGGTCAGAAAGCCCTCTTGATACTCATCCTCTGCCATGAGAGGCAAAGGGCAAATACCCAAAAGCAAAAATATCAGTGCAGTAGCAAATCCCTTACTCTTCATTCTTCACTTCCTATTATTCCCCAAAACGTGGTTAGAGGGTCTGTTTTTTGATATAATCTACAATCCAGGCACCTACTTCCTTCGTGCCATACTTTGCACCGCCTTCAACCTGAATCTCGGGTGTGCGAACATTCTGATTGAGTGAAGCATTGACAGCTTTGCGAATGAGAGCGCCTTCTTCCTTCAGGTCGAAATATTCGAAGAGCATTGCTACGGAAAGAATCTGCGCCAAGGGATTGGCAATGTTGAGTCCCTTGCCCTGAGGCCAGCTGCCGTGTATAGGTTCGAAGACGGGCGTGGAACTTCCGGTCGAGGCACTGGGAAGCAAACCCATGCTGCCCGTGATGCAGGAACCCTCATCGGTCAGGATGTCGCCGAAAGTATTCTCCGTAACCATCACATCGAAGAAGCGCGGGTCTTGTATCATGCGCATTGCAGCATTGTCAACATACATAAAGTCGGTTGTGACGTCGGGATACTCGCTCATCATCTCTTGAGCGACCTTTCGCCACAGACGGCTGGAGGCCAATACATTAGCCTTATCAACAACTGTCAGATGCTTGCGGCGCTGACGGGCATATTGATAACCGACACGCAGAATGCGCTCCACTTCCGGGCGACTATAGTAATTTGTATCAAGAGCGTCCTCTACCCCGTCAACATTCACCATTGGTTCTTGCTTCTTGCCAAAGTACATGCCTCCTGTCAACTCACGGATGCAAACGAAGTCAGCACCACGCACCAGTTCATCCTTGAGGGGAGACTTATGCACGAGGCAGTCGAAAGTCTCAACGGGACGGATATTGGCATAGAGTCCGAGCTTCTTGCGCATAGCCAGAAGGCCTTGCTCGGGGCGGACCTTAGCTGTAGGATTGTTGTCGAACTTAGGGTCGCCGACGCTGGCAAAAAGGACTGCATCGGCTTCCTTACAAATCTGGAACGTCTCTTCGGGGAAGGGGTCACCCACCTCGTCGATAGCGTGGGCACCACACAGCGCCTCCTTATAGCTTACTTCATGACCGAATTTCTCAGCTACTGCACTGAGCACGGCCACGCCCTGCTCCATAATCTCCGGCCCGATACCATCTCCGGCCAATACTGCGATTTTGAGTTTCATCTAAAATAATTCAAAGTTAATAATATCAAAATTCAAAAAAAAATATAGAGTTTAGGGAGGTTTTTAATTCTTAATTCTTCACTCTTAATTCTTAATCTCTTCTTATGCGGCGCAAAGGTACAACTTTTAATTCAAAATCCAAAATTAATAAATTCAAAATTCAATAATTCCCCCCTAAAGGGGGTTAGGGGTCTGAACGCTACGCCCGTTCTGGGAAATACTGATTGAAGAGCCGGTGCAACGCTGCCTCATCATCGATGATATCCTGAAGTTGCTTCAGGCGCAGGGCATTCGGAGAGTCATCAAACCACAAGTGAAGATATCCCCCTCGCCCATATTTCTCCCGCAGATGTGATACCATTCGCAGGAAATGTTCTTTGGGGCCGAGCTCTGGATAGTGGTCTAAACCAAACTGAATGGTTCTACGAATGATGGTATCTGCATCAATGAAGCGGTCTGCTTCTGCCACAATACGACCATAAATAGTACGCGGTTCGTGATTGGATGAAGCACGATGGTCCTCAGCTGCGTCGGCCATGATGTCTATCTGTTCCTCAGTAAACCACTTCCGCAAAGTGTGGTCGGCCCGAATAATTCTGGCAGACACTTCGTGATGATGCTCACGGCCCTCGCACAACCCGGTATCGTGGTATGCAGCAACGGCATACGCCATATCTGCGTTGACCTCTAACTTCTCTGCCAACTCCATGCTTTGCCGAATCACCATCATAACGTGGTCGCGCTGATGAGCTTTGTCGAATTTGTCATACTGGGGTATGATGTTCTCCTCAATATATTGCCGAAGAGTTTGACTGATAGGTTTCGCCATACACACTATATCAAAAACGCCACAAAGATAGCAAAAAAGTTTCTTAATTCTTAAACTTTTACTATAATTTTGAATTTTGAATTAACCTTCGTATCTTTGCAAGGAAATTTTGGCATTAACAGACAATACGATGAAAAAAATTCTCCTATACCTTATACTATGTAGTGTAGCTCTGGCTACAAATGCCCGGAAAGTGTCATCGCCCAACGGGAACTTGTCGGCGAAGATTACTGACAAGAAGTTGGTCATCAGTTTCAAGAAGCAAAAAGTCTTGGAACTGGAAGACATCGAGTTCAAGGAACTGGTGTTTGCCGGGAAAGTGAGCGAGGACTACCAGATGCTGACGGGCAAACGCCTGCATTGTACCAACGAGGCCAATGAATATCAGGCAGCCTTCGACAAAGATGCGCGGATAGTGATGCGGCTCTACAACGACGGCATTGCCTTCCGTTATGAATACGCCAACCTTCGAAACCAGAAGCCGCCACAGGAACATACTGTCTATCTTATCCCGGAAGGCACCAAGCGATGGATGATGCAGTGGGCTGAATCCTACGAGGGGTTCTTCCCGCAGAGCAATACATACAAGCAGAAGCCCGTTCCTTCGTTCAGCGGCGTCTTCGCTTCCCACGATGGTTGGAACAACCGCTGGGCCTACCCTGCCCTGTTGGAACCGACCGATGGTGTGTTTGCGCTGATTTCTGAAGCAAACATCGAGCGCCGACAGAGTGCATCGAGTTTGTATAATGATGGCGAACGCTTCAGCGTGATGCCCGCCGAAAACGATTTGGAACTGAATGGTGAGTGGCACACCCCTTGGCGCGTTGTCATCATCGGTTCGCTGGCAGATATCGTTCAATCCACTTTGGTGACTGACGTCAGCGAGCCTGGCAAACTGGAGAATACCAGTTGGATTAAGCCCGGAGTGGTTTCGTGGATTTATTGGGCCAATAATCATGGTTCCAACGACTACAACATCATCAGGAAATACATCGATATGGCCGTCAAGCTGCATTTGCCTTACGTACTGATTGATGCCGAGTGGGACGAGATGGACAAGCTCGCATCCAACGAGGGCAAGACCATCGAGGATGCCGTTGCTTACGCTATTTCCAAGGGTATTAAGCCCCTTATCTGGTACAACTCTTCAGTGGGTTGGCTCAATGGTGCTCCTGGACCGAAGTTCCGCCTGAACAAGCCCGAAGACCGCGAGAAGGAGTTCGCATGGTGCGAGAAGATAGGTGTGAAAGGTGTGAAGATTGACTTCTTCTCGGGAGACAACCAGATGAATATGGAGTACTGTCTGGACTTGCTGGAAAGTGCTGCCCGGCATCATCTGCTGGTCAACTTTCACGGAGCGCCTATTCCCCGTGGATGGCAACGCACCTACCCCAACCTGCTCTCTACCGAGGGCGTCTATGGTGCCGAGTGGTACAACAACGTGGCAACCTTTACCGACAAAGCAGCCTGCCACAATGCCACTTTGCCTTTTACACGAAACGTGATTGGTCCTATGGACTATACGCCCTGTGCCTTCAGCGACTCGCAACATCCGCACATCACAACGAATGCCCACGAATTGGCCCTCACTGTGCTCTATGAAAGCGGCTTGCAGCATCTGGCCGACCGACCTGAGAGTTTCCTGTCCCAGCCTCAGGAGGTGCAGGACTTCTTAGGACAATTGCCTGCAGTTTGGGACGAGACGCGCTTCGTTTCTGGCTATCCTGGCGAGGGTGCTGTACTGGCTCGCAGGAGCGGTAATACTTGGTACGTTGCCGGCATTAATGGCAAGGACGAACCCCAGACGTTGAAACTGCCGCTTGGTTTCCTGCCTAAAAAGGATATCCGGCTCTTTGCCGATGGTGCCGATTCCCCATGGAGCATTACGCACCCTGCATCTGTGCCGCAAGAGATTACCTGCCAGCCTCGAGGAGGTTTTGTCCTGGTATCATCCTCGCAGATGCAGCCTTAATCAAACCGTTCCCTCTCATCCAAGCCTCATCCGTTCTACTTGATTCTCAAGCGATAGGTGCGGATGCCGAAACGGGGCATCTGTACGGTGAAACGATGGTTGTCGTATGCCGGGCGGGCCACCTCATTGCCTTGCAGGTCAACTTCATCACCTGCGAACCCCACACCAAAGCCGGAAGCACATGTTCCTGCGGCATCCGGTAGTCTGTGGCCGAGTCCAACGGATAGTGCCCATATACGCCACCGTGGAAACCATCGGCGAAATAGGATGCACGGCGGTTTTGGCTAAAAGCCGTCATGACCAGCACCAAGACCGAACAAAGCACAACTGTCCTCTTCATAACACCAGCCAGATTATCTAGGACAAAGATACGGTTTTTTTCTTTCAAACCAACCTTCCGATGGTAAATTAAGCACACATAATGTGATTTCGCGCAAAAAAACATCAAAAATGACCTGTTACGCATTGGTTATGCCCGATTTTTTATACTTTTGTAACAGGAAACAAACAATCGGTTCCACGTTCCACAATGAAAAGAAGTTTATTTGCCGCCATTCTAACTTGCCTGGCCAGCCTGAGTGCCTATACCCAGAGCCTGGAGCACGCAGTCAACGAGAAAGTGCTGTTGCAACTGCGTAAAGACATCAGTCAGATTAAATCCGACAGCACCTATGCCATGAATCCCGTAACGGACTTCGATTGTCCCGACCCCTCGATAGTGAAGATAGACGGGTGGTTCTACTGCTTCAAAACGGGCTATCCCATCAAGATATACCGCAGTCAGAACCTCTGCGACTGGACCTATTATCGCGACATGTTCCCGGGCTCCAACCCACACGACCCCTACGGCGACGGCAAACCCGACCCCATGCATACCGGTGCCGGCAGTCAGAACATCAACTACTGGGCACCCAGTCCTGCACTCATCAAGGGCAAACTGGTGGTATATCTGACCCTGTTCGTCTCGATGGAGAATGACCGCCAAGTGGTTTGTGTGGCAGATAACATAGACAGCCCGTTCCTCTATGCGAACACGCTGAACGTAGGAACGCCCGAGCATCCCACGCCCCAGGACGGACAATATTTCCTCGACGACGACGGCCGCCACTATCTCGTCTATGGCGATGTAAACAGCAAGGGCAACTACATCCGCGAACTGGACAAAGACGGCATACATTACGCCAAAGGAAGCGAGCCGCACTACATCACAACAGCCTACGAAGGGGGATACATCTACAAGTACAAAGGACTATACTACTTCTACTGCTCCAGGAACCACTTCAACAACCACGAATACACCCTGTGTCTGAGCACCTCGGAGAACCTCTTCTCGGGTTGGAGCGAGCCGCAGCCGGTATTGACGTCCGAGGGTCCCGATGCCATACTAAACGGAGCAGGGCACAACGGAGAAATCATCACTGACAAGGAAGGTCGCATGTTTATGATAATGCATGCACATTGCGAAGGACTTATCCCACGCCGCGGCGACTATCGACCTCGTCCCATGATACTGATGGAGCTGAAGGACATCGACGGCCGTCTCACCTTTGTTGACCTGAAGGGTAACCCCACCACCCATCCCACCTGGTTTGTCAGAACCCCACAGTTTTAGGGCGTTGGGGATGCCCCACATTCCCCACATTCCCCACATTCCCCACATTCCCCACATTCCCCGCATTCCGCACAATTCCGCGCCTTATCAGCGCGCCTTGGTGCTAAAGCATCCGAGTTCCGCAATTAACTTTGCGCCTTGGTGCTAAAGCATCCACAAACGCCCCAGAAATGACAATTTACAAAATGACAAATTTCAGAATTCCTTTATCCTGTCAGGGCTTAACCATCTGTTTTCCAGTGTTTCTGTCACAATGGATGGAACCTTCATACCCCTTACAACAGCACCTTTTGAGCCAGATTTTTGCCAGATACCAACCAAATATGCCTCTTTCAGCTCCTGAAAACACCAAAACGGAGTCTCCAAAGTGAGGATATTACAAAAATAATAGCCTTCTTTTTATAAAAAAACTTGCGGCCTTCACAGGTGGCAAGGAAATCAAAATTGAGAAATTTAATATGTTTGCCGGATTTCTCCCTGTCATAAATAAAACAAAAACGATTAAAATTAAATTACTGCCGATTGGCAGTTATTAACAACTTAGTACCCGTCTCACGACGTTTTCTGGGTGCAAATTTACGATTTTTTTTTGCAGAAAGCAATAAAAAGAGAAAATATATACTCCTTAAACCTCTCAAGTTTCAGACTGCACCCTCTTAAATCCCTAATTAACAAGTTGTTGCAGAAATTGTTAAAAATGTTATTTGTTAAATTGGGGTAGTTTTACCCTGCTTCTTATATATATAATGTATATAAAAATTAATAATGTATTAAAAAAACTATCCTATCCCCTATTACATTATATACCCCCCGCGAAAACGCCCGGCATTTAACATTTAACAATTTTAACTTTTGCCAAAAATTGGCATTTTATGCGATTGTGGCAACAAATTTGGTCATATCAGAAAATCGCCTTACCTTTGCACCAGCTTCCGAACCGAAGATTTTGAGCGAAATTCGGGGAAAATGAGGTGAAAACAGACCATTACTACGTTGTAGTAAAACCAT
>JAGCNQ010000199.1 GCA_017645845.1 Bacteroidaceae bacterium | reverse complement strand
TTGAAGACCACACTATCGGTGTTGGCTTTATGTGTCAAGAAAATGCCTGTCGAGAGAAGCACGAAAGTACTGAGCCAAGTGCCGCTCTCTATTGTCCACGCATTGACTTTTGCGTTGTTCTCGCCTGCCTGATTGACGATATAGTAGAAGATGAAAATGATAACACTGACTACGACTGGTACACCCAGTCCGCCCTTACGAATAATGGCCCCCAGGGGCGCTCCGATGAAAAAGAAAAGCAGACAGGCCAGACTCATAGTATATTTCTTGTACCACTCTATGCGATGCTTGCGAAGACTCAAGTTCTTGTCACCCGTCTCCAAAGCACGGAACTGACATTCCGCTTTCATCGTTTCGGCTCGGTTCAGGGCATTTCGCCATACTCTGAGGCGCTGATCATCGGACATTGCCATATAGAGCGAGTCGAATGCCGGCATCTGTTTTGCTTCCTCCACGATCTCAAGAGAATCGAGTCGTCCGGGAGAAATATCCTTGCGCATGTGCCAAAGCAGAATATTGGCATAGATAGCATGCCGTGTACTGTCCATCTTGTGATTTAGGGAATCAATGCTATGCTGTATCTCGTGAAGGTCTTTCGTCTGTGCATTGTGTGAGAAGAGGTCGGCATCCATCAGGTTGAAGTTGCCGTCGAAGGGGATTATGTCTACTTCCTGTATGAACGACTCACGCATATACGGCACGTTGGCACGTAGCATTGAGCCTTGCTGTGCATCCATGTTGCGGAAGCGCTCGCCGCCCCAAAGTGTCAGTTTGAGGTGCATCTTATCGGCTGTGCTTTGCATGCGTCCGCTGTCGGCCAGCACAATCTGCGTGTCGTTGTATCCGTCTGTATTGGTGTAAATCATCAAGCCATAGAGCATGCCTGTAATAGGGTCTTTGTGCTCGACATAGAGATTGTAGCCGGGTATCTCACTATAGAAGACGCCTTCGGGGATTTCCAGTTCGGGGCTCTTCTGCCGCATACTCCATGCTAGGCGGGACAGCTCGCGGGTAGCATAAGGACTGACCTTGTTTTGGAAATAGAAACTGCCGCCACAGATGAGTGCGGCAACAAGAATGAGTGGCATGAGGATGCGGATGAGCGGGATGCCGGCTGCCTTCATGCTGAGCAACTCAAAGCGTTCACCCAGATTACCAAAGGAGATAAGGCTGGCCAGCAGGACAGCCAGCGGTATTGACATAGGAATGAGCGTCAGGCTGCTGTACCAGAAGAATCTTGCCAGCAAGTCTATGGTAAGCCCCTTGCCTATGAGATCGTCCATCCATTTCCACAGGAACTGCATTACGAAGATAAAAAGACAAATGAAGAACGTTCCTGCAAAAAGCTGCAGGAATCCCTTGATGATGTAGATGTCAAGTTTTTTAATAATCTTCATTTCCCTTTAGTCGTCGTTGTTTTCTGTGCCTGCGCACTTCGGTGCGCAAAGATATGAAATAATGTTGAAAGGGCAATGAAAAAAGGCACATTTCTGTGCCTTTTTTTAGTTTAATAGCTTAATAGCTTAGCTGCTTATAGTTGCAGCACTCATATAAACCTTGACTTCGTCGAGTTTTAGAGCTTGTCGTTGCTGCCCAGTACCTCCACAATCTTGTGGATGTACATCTTCTTCATGTTCTCGCGAGCGGGTTTCAGATACTGGCGGGGATCAAAGTCACCGGGCTTCTCGTCGAAGTGCTTGCGGATAGCAGCGGTCATAGCCAGACGGCTGTCGCTGTCAATGTTAATCTTGCAGACAGCGCTCTTGCTGGCCTCGCGGAGCTGCTCTTCAGGGATACCTACTGCATCGGGCAGTTTGCCGCCATGTGCGTTAATGGTATCAACCTCTTCCTGAGGAACGGAAGAAGAACCGTGGAGTACGATGGGGAAGCCGGGAAGCTTCTTCTCAATCTCGTGCAGGATGTCGAATGCCAATGGGGGAGGTACGAGCTTGCCGGTCTTCGGGTCACGTGTGCACTGCTCGGGAGTGAACTTGTATGCTCCGTGGCTGGTGCCGATAGAGATGGCCAGGCTGTCGCAACCACTACGAGTGCTAAAGTCAACAACCTCCTCAGGCTTTGTATAGTGAGAAACCTCGCTGGCAACCTCATCCTCTACACCTGCCAATACACCCAACTCAGCCTCGACAGTTACATCGAACTTATGGGCATACTCTACGACCTTCTTGGTGAGGGCGATGTTCTCTTCGTAGGGAAGGCTGGAGCCGTCAATCATGACGCTGGAGAAACCGTTGTCGATGCAATCCTTGCAGAGTTCGAAAGTGTCACCGTGATCGAGGTGAAGAACAATCTGAGGCTTCTCGCAGCCAAGTTCCTTTGCATATTCTACAGCACCTTGTGCCATATAGCGGAGGATAGTTCCGTTAGCGTAGTTGCGTGCGCCTTTGCTGACCTGCATGATGACGGGAGACTTGGTCTCTACGGCAGCCTGAATGATGGCCTGCATCTGTTCGAGAGTGTTGAAGTTGAATGCGGGGATGGCGTAGCCGCCAGCCACTGCCTTAGCAAACATTTCACGGGTGTTCACCAGGCCGAGTTCTTTGTAACTTGTCATAAAATTAAATGGTTATTGTTTATTGGTTATAGGTTATTGCCTTAAAAATCGGCTGCAAAGGTACAACAAAAAGTTTAAAGTTTAAAGTTTAAAGTTTAAAGTTTTCCTCTTTGCTGCCACTTTGCTATGTCTGCTTTGCAGGCATTTTTAATTTTAACTTTTAATTTTTCATTTCTTTTACCAAATAGGTCACCGTCGGCAGGTGGTCGCTGAAGCCATTGATCCATACACCGCCTGAATGGGTACGTTTGGGCGTGCCCTTGTACTTGCCGTCCTGCTGTAAGAGATAATCACGCCGGAATATGTGATAGTTATAAAGTGTGAGTTCTTTGTACTCCTTTGTGTCGTCTATGTCAAGCATGTTGCGCGAGCAGACAATCTGGTCGAAAAGGTTCCATCCGCCTTGATAGGAGAGAGTGCCCTGCCCCTTTTTGCGCAGGACATCCCACCAGGGATTGTAAAAGTCCCCTTCACCCACATCCTTCATTTTGCGTCTGGCTCCTAAATATTTTGCCATAGAGGTATCATCGGGATCGTCGTTCATGTCGCCCATGACCATGATGTGTTGCGTTGGGTCGGCCATGCGGATGCTGTCAGTCAACGCTCTCACCTGACGTCCGCCATAGTCGCGGAAGATGCCTTCTGAACCTCGACTTGGCCAGTGACACACGATAACGGTGAGATTGTCGCCAGCCAATTTTCCCTGTACGCAGAGGAACGGACGGGTTTGACGCGTTGTGTCCCCATTCTCATAGACATATAGCTTGTGAAAAGCCTTGGTCACAAGGAAGGCTTTGGGATTATAAATAAGGGCACAATCCACGCCGCGCTTGTCAGGGCCTTCGAAGTGAATATATTTGTAGCCGCGCTTCTGCATACAGGGCTGGGCCATAAGGTCATCGAGCGCCTTGTCGTTCTCCACCTCGCTTACACCGATGATACTTGCACCGTAAGGTAGTTTGTCTGTACCCAAGTCACAAAGGGCGCGAGCCATGTTGGCCAGCTTGTTGGAGTACTTGTTCTCATCCCAATGGAAGGAACCGTCGGGCAGGAAGTCAAAGTCGTTCTTCTGCGCATCGTGACAGGTGTCGAATAGATTCTCCAGATTGTAGAAGCACACGGCATGAACGATGAGTTTTCGGTCCTGTGCACCAGTATAAGCAACGCACAACAGGAATACTGCTGCAAGTACAATGAATGTTCGTTTCATATATAATCGTTTATTCATGATTTCACATTGCAAAGTTAACACTTTTTAGGGTATATATTGCATTTAACAAAAAAAATATGCTCTTACTTGTCGAAGATAGTATAATTTTTTATAAGTTTGCACCATAATAAACAAATTTAATACGAAACGCACATGAAAATGAAACATCTGCTATTGGTGCTTGCGCTTGCGGCAGCGCCACTGAGCTACGCCCAGACCTCAGAGACTGCGGCCGTGGACACGCTGAGCAACGTGGAGCAGGATTTGCTGGCTGATGACAGCAACTTCACCTTCACGGAATCCCAGCTCGGCGAGAATGATGACATGACGTCTGATGTCATCCAAATCAATTCAAACAGCAACGTATATCTCAACCAGATGAGCTGGGCATGGAGCGGTGGTATATGGTTCAAGTACCGCGCTCTGGATAATGCCTACAACGACATCTACATGAATGGCGTGCAGGTCAACAATCCGGAGAACGGCCGCTTTACCTATTCCACAATCGGTGGTATGAATGATGCTGTGCGCAACAAAGACGATGTTGGGGCGTTCGAAGGTAACAACTATTCCTTCAGCGGCCTGGGAGGCAGTACCAACTACAATCTCCGAGCCAGCCAGATGGCAGCCGGTCACAAGGTTACCCTTTCAGGTACCAACCGCAACTATACCCTTCGCGGTATGTATTCTTATGGCACAGGCTTGAGCAAAGCCGGATGGGCCTTCTTCGGTACCATCGGATACCGCTGGGCAAACATGCAGACAGCAAACGTCAAGGGAACTTTCTATAATAGTCTTTCTGCCTTTATGTCTGTGCAGAAAGTCATTAACGAAAAGCACTCTCTGAACCTCGCTGCCTGGGCCAATCCCACAGAACGTGCTACGGCAGGTGCCAGCACGGACGAGGCCAACTGGCTTGCCAACGACTATCAGTACAATCCCTATTGGGGTTATCAGGACGGCAAGAAGCGGGCCAGCCGCGTAGTTACCAATGTTGAACCCAGCTTCCTTGCTACTTGGGACTTTGACATCAACGAGAACATGAAGCTCACCACAAGTGCCTTCCTCAAATTTGCCGAGTACAAGACCACCAAGCTCAACTACAATGGCACCAACCCGCATCCTGACTATTGGAAGCGCTTCCCTTCATATAATTATAATGTATGGGGAGACGAGGACGGCAAGAACTATGACAATGATGCCTTCTGGACAAGCTATGAAAACTGGCAGGACGAGCATTATCGCCAGATTAACTTCGACGAGCTCTACTTTGCCAATACCCAACTTAATAAAATAGGTGCCGATGCCATCTACTGGATTGAGGCCCGTCACAACGACCACTTGATGACCAATCTCTCCAGCTCCTACGATTGGAATTTCGGGAAGGGAGTGAAATGGAGCATCGGCCTACAGTTGCTCAGCAATCGCGGTTCGCACTACCAGACAATGGAAGACCTCCTGGGCGGTCAGTACTTCCACAATACCAATACATATCTGGTGGGTGACTATACTCAGACAGCTGCTGAGGCAATGTACGATGTGAATCACGGCTACCAGAAAATCATCGAAGGAGACCGCTTCCGTTATGACTATGACCTTTGGAACCAGGATATCAAGCTTTGGACAGGCTTCACTATGGACAAGGACATCATGCATAGCTTTATTACAGCAAAGATGGGCGGACGTCGTATGTGGCGCGAAGGCTTCATGCGTAACGGCCTTTTCCAGGACAACAGTTACGGAAAGAGCGGTAAAGCTCATTTTATGGATGGTGGCATGAAGATGGGTTCTACTCTCAACCTCGGCAATGGGCACGCTGTCACTGCAGGTGTGGGCTATGAACTTAAAGCACCTACCGCTTCCGTTGCTTTCATGTGCCCCGAGATGAACAATGATTTCGTGCAGGACCTCCGCAACGAGAAGGTAGTAACGGCGGAAGTGGGTTATGCCATCAGTAACAAATGGATTCGCATGAATCTGACTGGCTATTACTATTATACTCATGACGGCAACGAGTGGCAACAATACTACAACGACGACATCAACAGTTTCTCTTATAATAGCCTTACCGGCGTGAAGAAAGAACACTATGGTGTTGAGCTGGGCTTGAGACTCAAAATAACCAGTTCTCTTGACCTCGTTGCTTTAGGCACCTATAGTGAGGCCAAGTATATCGACGACACAAACGTTACGTGGATGAGCAGCACTACAGGCGAGTTGCAGCAGGAGATTTGCCATAACAAGGACATGCGTGCAAGTGGTACGCCTCTGACAGCAACCAGCCTCGCCCTTAACTATCGCATCAAGCGTTGGTATCTCAATCTGACCGGCAACTACTACGACCGCATTTACCTCTCCTACAGTACCAACATGCGCTATGAGCAGAACATGCGTAATGCTGGCCGCTATCATTCTGGAGAGTTTGATGTGCCCGAACAGGCAAAGGGTAACGGCGGCTTCATGCTGAATGCCAGCATCGGCAGACAGTTTATTGTGGCGCATAATCCCCTCAGCGTCAATCTGCAGCTCTGCAACCTGACCAACCGTCGCAACATCACCACAGGTGGTTATGAGCAGAGCCGAAGCAACTATAGTGTCACAGAGACAGTGAACAGCGGAACGGAAAGTACAACGCAACCGCGTACCTACAACTTCGAGAAGAATGCCAAGAAGTTCTATACACAGGGCTTTAACTTTATGCTCAATCTGAACTACAGGTTCTAAAGTTAGTCGTATGGGAAATCAGTCTTTTGGGCGTCCGGAAATATTACCGACACCATCAGTACCTTCCCGTTACCACTAAACAACCACTAAACGACCAAATACAGCAAAAATAGAAAGCAATGAAAAAGCAATTATTTATCATAGCCCT
Organism: Bacteroidaceae bacterium; assembly: GCA_017645845.1. GTDB lineage: Bacteria > Bacteroidota > Bacteroidia > Bacteroidales > Bacteroidaceae > Physcousia. Next base: position 5,175 of record JAGCNQ010000199.1, on the reverse strand, counting down.
GATGGCAGGAGCATTTGCTCTGACTTCTTGCCAGGACAAAGATTGGGAAGTGCCGGAGAGCATCATCTCTCAGCCGCCTTATGGCAATAACGAACTGGTGGCAGGCACCACCGTTACTATTGCGGAGCTGCAAAGCAATTTCAGCAATGCAATCAACAATGACAGTTACAAGCAGATTACGGACGACCTTTGGCTGCGCTGCGTAGTGACCGGCAATGACTTCGGCGGTAATATCTACAAACAGATTTCCGTGCAGGACGAAACTGCTGGTATCATTATCGGCATCAACGGTTCGGATCAGGGAGCATTCATGCCCGTCGGCCAGAAACTCTTGATTAGTCTCAAGGATCTCTATATTGGCGGATATGGATCGCAGGCTCAGATAGGCGGACTCTATAACGGAGGCCTCGGCCGTATGGAACTGAGCACGTGGAAAAAACATGTACGCCTCGTTATGGACGGCACACCCGAAGCAGCGGGCTTCGGAACGATGAAGGTTGATACAATCGACTTCGATGCCAGCAAGACGATGGCCCAGCAGAGCGGAAGAGTGGTACGTCTTTCGGGCGTGACCATCAGCGGAGAAGGCACACAGATTCTAGCTCCGGATGATGGCACGGTAGGGTTGACCAGCAATTGCGCCAACCGAACCTTATCGGGTGGCAATGCAGGTAGCAAATGCGTACTGCGTACCAGCACATACGCAGACTTCAAAGGTATTGCGCTGCCTACCGAACCAGTGGAACTTTATGGCGTTGCTACCATATACCGTGGAACCTGGCAGATTTTGGCTCGTACTGAGAGCGATTTGACCTGGGTAAAGTAACCTCAAACCTTTAGCGCCTCTCCTGGAGAGGGGAAGAACATTATAGAAGAAAACAAACAAAATAGAACATATACATTATGAAAAAGACTTTCAAAACATTTGCACTCATGTTGCTGACGGCTTTTGCTTTCAGTAGCTGTGTTGACGTTCCTGCTCCCTACAATCTTCCTGACAAGAGCAGCAACTCTGGCGCTGACGGTGGCTCTACAGCAAACGAAGGCACACCTATTACTTGTGCCGAAGCTGTCCAGTTGACTCAAGCTTTGGCAGACGGTGCCACTTCTACTCAAACCTACACAATCACCGGTTATATCACCCAGGTCGTTGGTGATGTCAGCAAAAACCAGCAGACTTTCTGGATGGCTGATACCAAGGATGGAGGTAAGGTCTTCGAGGCTTATTGGGCTAATTTGCCCGAAGGCGTGACCGCATTTACTGCTGGAACCAAGGTAAAAATCACGGGTAAGTTGATGAAGTATGTCAATTCCAACAACGGAAATGTGATTTGCGAAATGAAGAATGCCACCGTTACAATTCTTGAGGATGATGGTGGTGGTGGCGGAACTTCAGCAGAAGGCACTCCTGTTACCTGTGCAGAAGCTGTCCAGCTGACTCAAGCTTTGGCAGACGGTGCCACTTCTACTCAAACCTACACAATCACCGGTTATATCACAGAGGTTGTTGGTAACGTCAGCAAAAACCAGCAGACTTTCTGGATGGCCGATACAAAGGACGGAGGCAGAGTCTTTGAGGCCTACTGGGCTAATCTTCCCGAAGGCGTGACAGAGTTCAAGGTTGGTACAAAAGTAAAAATCACAGGTAAGCTTCTGAAATATGTCAATACTAGCACTGGTGTTGTAACACCTGAGATAAAGAACGCAGATGTAGTTATACTTGCTGATGACGGTGGTGGCGGCGGAACTTCATCAGAAGGCACTCCTGTTACCTGTGCAGAAGCTGTTCAGCTGACTAATGCTTTGGCCGATAATGCCACTTCTACCGAAACATATACAGTTTCCGGTTATATCACAGAGGTTGTCGGTAATGTCAGCAAAAACCAGCAGACTTTCTGGATGGCCGACACAAAGGACGGGGGTAGAGTTTTTGAGGCTTACTGGGCTAATCTTCCCGAAGGTGTGACCGCGTTCAAGGTTGGCACAAAAGTGAAAATCACAGGTAAGCTTCTGAAGTATGTCAATACTAGCACTGGTGTTGTAATACCTGAGATAAAGAACGCAGATGTAGTTATTCTTGCTGATGACGGCGGTGGTGGCGGTGGTCAAACCGGTGATGTCCAGCATATCTCTATCGCAGAGTTCCTGGCAAAGGCTGATGTCAATACAGTTTATGAGTTGACGGGAATTGTCAAAAACATCACCAATACAACCTATGGTAACTTCGACCTCGTCGAGGGTGATGCCAGCATCTATATCTATGGTTTGCTGGATTTGGAAGGCAAAAACAAGAATTTCTCGAGTCTTGGAATTGCAGAAGGTGACGAAGTTACACTAACTGGTAAGTACAAACTTTTTAACAATAAGCCTGAAATAGAAAACGCACAGTTCGTTAGCGTGAAGAAAGGCGATGGCGGCGGTGGCCAAGGTGGCGACGGTGGCGGTGGCCAGGGTGGAGGCGGTGACCTCGTTACTGACCTTGTTAATGGTGATTTCGAGAGTTGGGTTAGCGACTCACAACCTACAGGTTGGAAGTCTGCTAGCAGCGCCAGCAATGCTGTGCTTAGCAAGAGTACCGATGCTCGCAATGGTGATTTTGCTTGCACTATAAAAGCTCCCGGCGAAGCAAACAAGCGTCTTGCTACTCAGGAGATGACGCTCGAAGCAGGTTCCTATACCTTCTCCTTCTATGCTAAATCAACCACAGCCAATAAGAGCCAGACACGTGCCGGTTTTGTTCCAATGAAGGATGACGGCACAGTCGGCACTTATAAATATGGTGATTTCTTCGACCTCAACGATAGCGGGTGGACACTTGTTTCTTATGATTTTGAACTGACTTCGACGACAACCCTTTGTCTCCTCGTCATGAATCCTAAGAACAGCGATTACTCTAAATCTCAGGACATCCTCGTTGACGATGCCACACTGGTAAAGAAATAAATAATAGATAATAGTCAATGAGAAAGCTTATATTCTTCGTTTTCGTCTGTCTGTGCCCATCCCTGTGGGCACAGCAGTACGCGACGATACTCTATCGCCAGAGTGAAGTGCCTCGCGCTATGCCTGTGTCGGAGATAGATTCCGTTGTGGTGCGTGATGTTGCAGAGGTGGATGCCACCTACTTCGCAACGGCTAAAGATACCGTTTATGTGGCACAGGTCAGAGAGTCACATTGGAAAGGCAAGAAGATAGGCTTTCTGGGCGACAGCATCACACAGAATGCCGAGTATGTTAATTCCTATGCAAATCTGACGGGTTGCACAGCTTTGAACTATGGAGTTTCCGCCACCCACATGGCCCGCAGGAATTCCAATGATACGAATGCTTTCGAGAGGCGTTACACCAGCATGCTCAAGAGCCTCGATATGGTGATTGTCTTTGGTGGTACAAACGACTTCGGTCATACCGATACTGCTGACTTCGGAGAATTCAGTGATGGAGCAAAGACAGGGAAATACACCTTCTATGCCGGCCTGCATCGCCTCTTCCAAGGGTTGCGCACCCGCTATCCGAAGATTCCCGTCGTCATCATGCTTCCCATCCATCACGGAACGGAGATTGACCAGAAAGAGTACATCGTCAACTCGGATAAATCGATTACCGAGGGAACCAATGCGAAGACAGGCAAGACCTTCCGCGAGTATGTCAACGCCATTCGCGAGGTGGCTGCCTACTATTCCCTCATCGTGCTTGATGCCTACAGTTATTCTGGCCTGACTCCTATGACCGAGATAGGTGCAGACAACCGCATGTTCTTCCGTGATGGCTTGCATCTGAACGCAGCTGGTGGCGAGCGTCTGGCTCGTTGGATGTATCCTCAGCTTGAGGCTGTTTACGAAATGTATTACGATTTCTGATGCGCAAAGTCCTCTTATTTCTATTTCTGGTATCTGGTACCTTGCATCTTCTTTATGCCTACGATGTAGAGAAGAACGGCATTTGTTATGGTTTTATCGGGACACGAAGGGCTTTTGTCACACATTATGGTCTGGACCCAGATTCGAAGAAGTATTCAGGCAGGGTGGTCGTACCTTCGCAGTTTACCCATGAAGGTATCACCTACACCGTAACGTCTGTGGGCGAGAATGCCTTTGCAGGCTCCGAGGGCTTGACATCCGTTCAGCTCCCGTCCACAATTCGAGCCCTCAGTGCCTGTTCCTTTCTGGGTTGCACCAGTTTGCGGCAAGTCACATTGTCGGACAACATACTGGTCTTTAGCAGTTGCGTCTTCACGGGTTGCACATCATTGCAGCAGATCACTTTGCCGCGTCATGCTGAGTCCATCGATACCCTCACGTTCTATTGCTGTGCGTCGTTGAAGTCGGTAATCCTTCCTCATCGCGTCCAAACGGTTTGTCAGGGAGCGTTGGAACATCTTCCGGCCCTGACCGACCTTTACTGCTTCTCCTCTGTACCTCCTACGGCAGAGCCGGGTGCTTTCACCCACTCCGACCAGCAGCATTGCACCCTGCATGTTCCAGCAGATGCTATCGAATTGTATCGGAAGTCACCCCTTTGGAGCGATTTCTATCGCATAGTCTCTCTCAGTAATGCGGATTATACAGGGCAGAACTATCAGCGCGGCGATGTAAACGATGATGGCAAGATAGATGCCGACGACCTTGCTTTGTTGCCTCGTCTCATTGTCCGCCTGCCTGAAAATCAGGCCGTCCGCTGGGCAGCCGACATCAATGCAGATGGTACTGTCAATGCCGTGGATTATGTGGCATTGGCAAGGAAACTGTCTGTATATTGACAGAAAACTGTTATCCCCCATAACACTTAACTGTTTTTGTTGTCTTCAACGACCCCCTTATCTTTTGCATCCACATGCGTGGCAATAGCAAAGGGGGCCCTAAATCAGGGCATCCTGCTGAACTTTCCCTTAGAATCGATGAGTCAGAGTCTTGTAGTTGAAACCAGTCCCCTGAATCAGGGTAGTGGTTTGTCGCCTGAGTCTTATAGTTGGTACGATGGAGTCACGAATCGTTACCCCATCGTTTCTGCCCTCCTCATCGTTTTCTTGTTTTTGTGTTTTACTAAGACATTATTCTGATGACAAAATCGAGCCTTGAAGACTTCTGTTTTTAGCAACTAAAATTCTTTGAATTTTAATTTCTCGTTTTAAGTCGTTCTGAGCGCGTTTCTCGGGGCGGGGTGGACGTCTATCCA
>JAGCNQ010000198.1 GCA_017645845.1 Bacteroidaceae bacterium | reverse complement strand
CGTGACACGCTTCGTCTGCTCTGGGGAGAGTTCGAGTCCGAGTTCTTCGAGGTTGCGAAGAATATTGGCTTTGCCTGAGTTCTTACCAAGTGCATATTCGCGCTTGCGCCCGAAACGTTCGGGCAGAAGAGCATTCTGATAGAGTCCGGCCTTGTTGTCGCCATCAGCATGAACACCAGCCACCTGCGTGAAGACACTTTCGCCCGTAATGGGTTTGTTGGGCGGAATGGCGATGCCACTATAGCTCTCCACAAGTCGTGAGACTTCGTTGAGGCGGCTCTCATCGATGTTTGTTACGACATGCAGATGGTCTTTGAGAATAGCCTGAACGCTGGCAAGCGGTGCATTGCCTGCTCTTTCGCCTAAGCCATTAACGCTGGTATGGATGCCCTGACAACCGGCATTGACGGCAGCAAGCACATTGCTGATAGCGAGGTCGTAATCATTGTGGGCGTGGAAATCGAAGCGAAGCTCTTCATTCTTCACTTTCATCAGATTGACGTACTGCGTCACCTCCATTGGATTGAGGATGCCAAGTGTGTCGGGCAGCATGAAGCGTTCGATGGGCATGTCCGCGAGTCCGTCCATAAGAGCAAAAACATAGTCGGGACTGTCTTTCATGCCGTTACTCCAGTCCTCCAGATATACATTGACACCGATGCCTTTCTCATGAGCATAGTTGATGGTGCGTCGAATGTCGCTAAGATGCTCTTCGAGCGTTTTGTGTAATTGTCCCTCGCAATGCTTACGGCTACCTTTGCACAGAAGGTTCATGCACAGGCAACCGCTCTCCACAATCCAATCCACACTCGCTGTCCAATCAACGAACCCCAGCACCTCTACCCTATCGAGCTTACCAGCTTGGCTGGCCCAACGGGTAATGCTTTGGACAGCTTCCATTTCGCCTTCCGAGACACGGGCGCTGGCCACCTCAATGCGATTGACATTGAGGTCCTGCAGTAAAGCGCGGGCAATCATCAGCTTCTCGTGAGGCATAAAGCTCACGCCGTTCGTCTGCTCGCCATCGCGCAGCGTGGTGTCCATTATCTCAGTGTGTCTCATATTCTTCTATCTTCTCCTTATTTGCCAGCAGGAAGTCTATGTCATCGTAAGCATTCATCAGGCAATATTTCTTGTAGCTGTTGATGGGGAACTGCTCGCTATGGCCTGTTGTGAGATTTGTGACAGTTTGATTGGGTACATCCACGCGCACCTCTGCCTTTGGGTTCTCGTGAACCGTCTGGAAGAGCTCTTGCTGGAACTCGCGATTCACTACGACGGGGAGTACGAAGCAGTTGAGCAGATTGTTGCGGTGAATGTCGGCAAAACTGCTGCTGATGACAACACGGACGCCATAACCGGCAATCGCCCATGCAGCATGTTCTCGGCTGGAACCTGAACCCCAGTTCTGTCCGCCGATGATGATTTCATGTATGCCCTTCCTCGGTGCCTCGCAGTAGGCCGGCTGATTCATGACGAAATCCCCGACTGGTTTTCCTCCTGCATCATAGCGAAGGTCATGCATGAAGGCATCGCCAAAGAACTTAGGGTCACGGGTTGTACTGGCAAGATAGCGGGCAGGGATGATGAGGTCCGTATTGCAATTGTCTATCTCAATAGGCAAGCAAGTGGATTGTATGATGTCGAATTTCTGTTTAGCCACGTCTTTTAATTCTTAATTCTTAACTATTAATTTCATAATTGTCCTTGGATCTGTGATTACGCCTGTGATGGCACTTGCTGCAACCACAAGCGGAGAGGCAAGGACGGTGCGGGCACCAGGTCCTTGACGACCCACGAAGTTGCGGTTGCTGGTACTAATGCTCAGCTTGCCTGCAGGAACCTTGTCGGGATTCATGGCAAGACAGGCGGAGCAGCTAGGCAAACGCAGTTCGAAGCCTGCCTCCTCCAGTACTTTGTCGATGCCTTCATCGATAATTTGCTGACGTACCAGCCAACTGCCTGGAACGAGCCACGCAACTACGTTTTCAGCTTTCTTTTTTCCTTTTACCACAGAAGCAAAAGCGCGGAAGTCTTCAATGCGGCCATTGGTGCAAGCGCCCAGGAAACAGTAGTCAATAGGTGTGCCTTCGAGCTTTTGTCCAGGCTTGAATTGCATATAGTCGAGCTGGGCGAGAAACTGTGCGCGGTCAACCTTAGGAACGCTTTCCAAGATAGGAATGCACTCGTCAATGGCAATACCGGCTCCGGGATTGGTGCCATAGGTGATACGCGGTTTGATGTCCTCTGCACGAAAGGTCACTTCCTTGTCGAAGACGGCGTCATTGTCGCTCTTCAGCTTACGCCACTCTTCTACAGCCTTGTCCCATGCCTCACCCTTCGGTGCATATTCGCGCCCCTTGAGATAAGCAAAGGTGGTCTCGTCGGGAGCAATGATGCCGGCACGGCTTCCCATCTCGATGGAAAGGTTGGAGAGTGTGAGTCGGCCTTCCATCGACATATTACGGATGGTACTGCCTGCATATTCTACGGCATAACCCGTAGCGCCGCTGGTGGTCATCTGTGCCATGATGTAGAGGGCTACGTCTTTGGCTGTAACGCCAGGTTGCAGCTCACCTTCAATGTTGATGCGCATGGTCTTTGGCTTCTGCTGCAAAATACATTGCGAAGCCAACACCTGAGCCACCTCGCTGGTACCAATACCCATAGCAATGGCACCCAATGCTCCGTGCGTACTAGTGTGCGAGTCACCGCAAACGATGGTCATGCCAGGCAAAGAGAGTGCTTTTTCCGGGCCTACCACATGAATGATACCGTTATCTCTAGTACCCATAGCGAAATGGGTAATGCCATACTCTGAACAGTTCTTGGCCAGCGTTTCAACTTGCTTACGTCCAACAGGATCATCGACGCACTCCTGCTGGTCGCTGGGCGTGTTATGGTCCGGCATAGCAACGATATGGTCGGGACGGAAAGGCTTGATGTCCTTGTCGCGCAATGTGTCGAAAGCCTGCGGGCTGGTCACCTCATGGGCATAGAGGCGGTCGATATAGAGTTGTGTGGGACCATCCTCAACGTTTTGAATAACGTGAGCATCCCAAATTTTGTCAAACAAAGTCTTCATCCTTTAATTATTAATTTTGAATTTATAAATTCTGAATTAAGACTTGAACTTATTTATACAATCGATATACGCCTCTACAGAGGCAGTGACGATGTCGGTGTTGGCACCGAAGCCATAATAAATCTTTCCGTCGTATTCCACCTGCATGTGTACCTTACCCATGTCATCCGAACCCTTTGAGATGGCCTGGATAGTGAATTCCCTGAGTGTCATCTGACGTTTGATGATGGTTTTAAGTGCCTTGATGGCAGCATCCACAGGACCGTTGCCCGAAGCTGCACTCTCGAACTTCTCATTGGCGATAATAAGACCGATGCTGGCAACACTACGCACACCTTTGCCGGTTGTTACTTGCAGATAGTCGAGCTTAATGTTATGAGAAGCTGTGCGGTCGGCTCCAGCCAGAACGAGGATGTCGTCGTCCGTAATCTCCTTCTTCCTGTCGGCCAGGTTGAGGAAATCTTGATATACCTTATCCAGACGTTCCCCGTCGATTTCCACGCCATTGACGCTGAGACGGTGCTTCAAGGCGGCACGTCCGCTGCGAGCAGTCAGTACGATTGCATTGTCGTCGATACCCACATCTTTCGGATCCATTATCTCGTAAGTAGAAGCGTTCTTTAGCACGCCGTCCTGATGGATACCGCTGCTGTGAGCGAAGGCATTTCTGCCCACGATAGCCTTGTTAGGCTGTACAGGCATATTCATCAGCGAGCTGACCATGCGGCTGGATGGGTATATCTTGGTAGTGTTGATGTTCGTGTCAATGCCCAGATCGGGATGCGTCTTGAAAATCATCGCAACCTCCTCCAGGGAGGTGTTGCCTGCACGCTCGCCTATACCGTTGATAGTCACCTCAGCCTGACGTGCGCCGTTCAGCACACCAGCCACCGTATTGGCTGTTGCCATTCCCAAGTCGTTGTGGCAATGCGTAGAAAGGATGCTCTTACCTGCGGCGAAGGCATCGACATGCTCGTAGAGGTACTTTATCTTTTCACCATACTCGTAGGGTGTGCGGAAGCCTGTCGTATCTGGGATGTTGCAAACAGTGGCACCTGCCTTGGTGACAGCATCAATAACGCGGGCCAGGTATTCGTTGTCAGTACGTCCTGCATCCTCAGCATAGAACTCAACGTCCTCCACGTACTTCTTGGCATACTTCACAGCAGCTACAGCACGCTCGATAATCTCTTCAGGAGTTGAATTGAACTTATAACGGATATGGCTCTCGCTGGTACCGATGCCCGTATGGATACGCTTGTGTTTAGCATACTGCAGAGCTTCAGCAGCGCAGTCAATATCCTTCTCCACTGCACGGGTCAGGGCACAGATGGTAGGCCAGGTCACAGCCTTACTGATTTCTATCACACTATTAAAGTCGCCTGGGCTGCTGATAGGAAAGCCGGCCTCGATGACATCCACACCGAGCGCCTCGAGTTGTTTGGCAACCTGAATCTTCTCAACCGTATTGAGTTGGCATCCAGGCACCTGCTCGCCATCGCGGAGCGTTGTGTCGAAAATAAAAAGCTTTTCACTCATCTTATCATTTTCCGTTTAAACATTTATCATTTTCTACCCCAAAGGGATAAGGGGGTATGTTTTGCGCGTGCAAAGGTACGATAATAAATTCAAAATTCAAAATTAACAAATTTAAAATTAAATTTTTCCTAAGGAAAGGAGTCCATTGGTGTTTATTTCAAAAGTTTTTCCATAATTTTGCATCATTGCCAAGAAAATAAATAATCTAAGAAATCATGAAAACAACCTTTCTACGTATCAGAGGCCGTCTTGCTTTGACTGTCATCCTTTTGTTCCTGACTATTAATATCCAAGCGGCAGACTGGCTCTTCCGTAATGGTAAGTCTAATTACCAAATAGTCGTTTCTGCAGATGCTTCCCCCTCAGAGCAGACCGCAGCTAAAGAGCTGCAACAGTACATAGAGCAAATGAGCGGTACACAGTTGCCCATCATTTCAGATTTGAAGGCATCTGGACGCAATATCTATGTAGGATACAACGAGCGCGTGGCAGCCCTAACTGGAACACAAAAACCAGAAAAGGGCGACGAGAGTTTCACCTACCGCACCGTAGGGCACGACCTGCTCATCTGGGGTGGTTCGCAACGCGGAACGATGTATGGTGTCTTCACCTTCTTAGAGCGGGAACTGGGTATTCACTGGCTCACGCCCAAGTGTACTGTCGTACCAAAGCTTAAGGAATGGAAGATGCCTCGTCTGGAACGTGAGGAACGCCCCTTCATCGGCTACCGCTACAGCAACTACTCTGTGGCAAGAGATGTGCCCGAATGGAGTGCCCATACCCGCGAGAACATGAAGTGGTCTCCCGTGACGTCCGAGGAATACGGCAACATGGAGGCATACTACGGCGCTCACACAATGGAGTGGCTTGTTCCAATCAAAGAGTTCTTCGAGACACATCCCGAGTATTTCTGTATGCGCGATGGAAAACGCTACAACGGCTACGGACAGCTCTGCCTCTCGAACCCCGACGTGCTGGAGATTTGCAAAACGCGATTAGCACAGCGTATGCGCGAGAATCCCCAATACCGCATCTACAGCCTTTCACAGAACGACAACTTCCGCTTCTGCCAATGCGAGAAGTGTGCAGCCATCGAGCAACAATACGGTGGACACTCGGGTCTTATCGTCTGGTTCGTGAACCAGGTGGCAGATGCCGTGAAGAACGAGTTCCCCGACAAGTACGTGGGCACCTTTGCCTATCAGTATTCACGCCAGCCGCCCACGGGTATCAAACCCAGGGAGAATGTGGTCATCCGCCTGTGCAGCATCGAGTGCTGCTTCGCTCATCCGTTGGACGCTGGCTGTCCCCAGAACGAAGCGTTCATGCGCGATCTCCAGGGCTGGGCTGAACTGGCTCCCCACCTGTTCATTTGGGATTACATCGTGGATTACGCCCAATACATGGCTCCCTGGCCTAACTTCCAAGTACTAGGGCCTAACATCCGGATCTTCGGTAAAAACAAAGCCATCGGTGTCTTCGAGGAGGCACAATATCAGTCAGCCGGAGCAGAATTCGACGAGATGAAAGCCTGGACGGTAAACCAACTGCTTTGGAATCCTAATCAGGATGTAGATTCACTGGTGAACATCTTCATAAACGGCTACTATGGCAAGGCTGCCCCCCGCATCCTGGACTATTACCACCTGTGCCAGAGTCTGGTGAAGCCTAATATACATTATGGTATATACATCAGGGAGAATCATGAAATCTACAGCGACGAGTTCACACAGAAAGCCTTTGCCATACTTAATGAGGCGCTTGATGCAGCAGAGAACGACGAGATTCGCGAACGTGTGGATCGCGTCAGGATGCAGCCCCTTTACCTACAATGTATGCGTCACAAGGTCGAATCCTATAAGGACGGCACATGGGCTGACCTGCTACGCCTGATGAAAAAACACAAGGCAATGCACCGCGAGGGCATACCACAGGATAAATTCATCCAAGAATTCGAGGAAGCGGCCAAAGCCCGGAATTAAGCATCTAAAAGAGATAGGAATTCTTCCTCATTCATAATGCGGATACCAAGCTTCTGAGCTTTCTCAAGCTTTGCCGGCCCCATATTCTCGCCTGCAAGAACAAAGTTGGTCTTGGCACTAATGCTGCCCACGTTTTTCCCGCCATGCTGTTCGATGAGCGCTTTGTACTCGTCACGGCTGTGATGCTGGAAGACGCCGCTGATGACAACCGTCTGTCCCTCCAGCTTACTGGAACGTGCCTGCTTCTGCTGCTCTCCAATCTCCATTTGAAGACCATATCCACGTAGACGCTCCACAAAAGCCCGATTGACGGGATTGGCAAAGTACTGGATGACACTACTGGCTATGACTTCACCGATGCCGTTGATTTGTGTCAGGCTTTCGAGCGATGCATCCGCCACATTCTCCATACTGCCGTAATACCGGGCCAATGTCTTGGCTGCAATCTCGCCGACGAAACGGATGCCTATGGCAAAGAGGACACGCTCGAAAGGAACTTGCTTGCTTTGTTCAATACTGGCGAGAATCTTGGCCTCCACCAAACCTCCTCCTAAAGGGAGAGACTTAACATCAGAAGAGAATGCAGGTGAGGCTTTCAACTCGTACAAATCCGCAGCATCGTGGATAACCCCCCGACGATAGAAGTCATCAACAGTTTCCGGACCAAGCGAATTAATGTTCATAGCCTTGCGACTGATAAAATGCTCTATTCTGCCCAATATAAGCGGAGTGCAGCCCGTTTCGTTGGGACAATAATATGCCGACTCGCCTTCGTAGCGCACAAGTTTCGAACCGCATACTGGACAATACTCAATGAACTTTATTGCTCCTTGCTCCTCTTCCCCGGCTCCTTGCTCTACCTTCCCCACTATTTTCGGAATAATTTCTCCCCCTTTTTCAACGAGGACACGGTCACCGACATGCAGGTCGAGCGAGGCCATGACATCGGCATTGTGAAGCGTTGCCCGCCGCACCTGTGTGCCGGCCAGCTGCACGGGATCCATGTTCGCCACAGGAGTCACGGCACCAGTCCGCCCTACCTGGAACACAACCTGCCGGAGTGTTGTCTCTGACTGCTCTGCCTGGAACTTATAGGCAATAGCCCATCGCGGACTCTTGGCCGTCATTCCCAAGCTCTTTTGCTGAGCCAGTGAATTGACTTTGAGCACAACACCATCTGTTGCAACAGGCAAGTTCCAGCGTTCCTTATCCCAATAGTCGATGTATTCGAACACACCTTCCAAAGTATTAACCAAACGCATGTTCCGACTTATCTGGAAGCCCCATCTCGCTGCTGCCTCAAGGTTCTGATAATGTCCGTCTCCAGGGATACCGTCGCCCAAAAGATAATATAGATAGGCATCCAAACCTCGCTGGGCTACAGTACTGCTATTCTTGCTCTTGAGTGTTCCGCTCGCAGCATTTCGGGGATTAGCGAAGAGCGGCTCTCCAGCCTCTTCCCGTTCAGCATTGAGACGGTCGAAGGAGTTCCATGGCATCAGCACCTCGCCGCGAATCTCAAATTCATTGGGATAGTCGCTTCCCTGCGGAAGTTGCAGAGGAATGGTCCGTATTGTACGCACATTGGCTGTGACATCATCGCCCTGAGTACCATCCCCTCTGGTCACAGCACGAACAAGGCGCCCGTCCTTGTAGTGGAGGCTGATGCTGAGTCCGTCGAATTTCAACTCGCAACACATCTGGAAGGGCGCACCCATGAGGCCCTCGCTCACACGCTGCCAGAAGTCCGCCACCTCCTGACGGTTGTATGTATTGCCCAGGCTGAGCATCGGACGGGTATGCACAAACGTCTCGAACTCGTTGTTCAAGTCGCTACCTACACGCTGTGTCGGGCTGTTCGCGTCAAACATCTCGGGGTGCTTCGCCTCGAGGTCCTGCAGCTCATGCATGAGGAAGTCGAATTCCTGGTCAGAAATGACGGGAGCATTCTCCACGTAGTACCGGTAGTTATGTCGGTGCAGTTCCTCCCGTAGTTGTAAGATGCGCTTTACTTCGTCCATTGCTTTTCAGATGCCGTTGATTTCAACTCAGTCGTTGTCGATGTAATATTTTGATAATAAAAGAAGATGCAAAAGTCAGAGCAGGATTAATACAATGTAATTTTGGACAAACCATATAAGAATAAATGCAACCATCATTATTTGCTACAAACATCATCATAGTATTGGCAATATAATTATTTTATCAATTCATTATTTTTTACGAATAGCCGTTAGTGGCATACGTTCTGGAGCAAATATCGTCTGCAAAGTTACGAATAAGCAAGCGGAAAGCCAAATTTATTTGAGCTTTTTCGAGCGAAAGTATCTTCGACCGCAGGTCAAGGTTACGAATAAGCAAGCGGAATACAAAAATAAAGCTCATTTTTCTTTTTATTACCGAGCGAAAGAATTTCGAAGAAGTCAAAGTGGCTACATAGTAGTACATCATGTTGCCCACATTGCCTTGGGCACCATACATCTCTTGCGTCATGTTTGCCATAGTTGTATAGCTTTTTGACTAAGGGCTGCTCAGACTCCTGAAGTTAGAGCAATCTTAAAGAGGAGTTGGAGAAGAGTTGGGCCCTGGAACGGTTCCTTCGTAGAAAGATGGGAATTGCACTCCACAAAGTACTATATAATATTTCACTATTTAATCGCAAAGACACGCTTTATTCATTATATTCGCGAAATTCCGGCAATATAATTGTTTTTTTTTGTATCTTTGCACTCAGATTTTTTACTCATAAAAACATAAAAAGGACGAGAACTATAAACTTCCATGTAGCCCTGCTTTTGATGGCGACGGGCGTGAGGACAGCCCAAGCTCAGATTATATAAGAATGTGGCAGTTGGGCGACCCTATTGATTAGAATTCAGTAATGTGGATAGTAGAGTTTTTCCGAAACTTTGCGATGAAATTGTACTATATTAAACATACAGATGAAACTATCAACTATTAAATTCCAATTACCAATTCTGCTTGTTATCTTCGCCATAACGGCAACTGCGCAGAATAAATCAAATTATGCTTCAGTATTGGCCAACGCTGATTGGGGTTGGCAGAGTCGTGATGGAGTAGTGTACGGCAAGGCCAGTTTTGATGACCTATACGGAGCTGCACAGAGAATTTCGATTGCGAAATACTCTGAGTCATCGATGAGTACCATGCTCTACGATAAGGAGCACTCCTCGCAGGGAACCAACAGTCTTGCTGCCGAAGCAGGTGCAACGGTGGCTATCAACGGGAGCTATTTCAACATGAGTAATAATACATCGTGTACGGCACTCTGGCTTTATGGTTCTGAGATTGCGACCACCACGTCCGATGAGTTTGCCCGATGCAACGGCGTTGTGGGCTTTAAGGACGGAGTTTTTACCCTTGAGCCGTACAGCAGTTCTACTACAGCCAGCCAACTTGCTGCATGGGGACAGAAGTACGACGCTTTTGTGGCTACTGGTCCCATTCTCCGACTAAAGGGCGTCAGCCAGAATCCCTATATTGGTGGTGAAGGCTTCTACGGCCCGCATCCACGCACCATGCTTGGAAAATGTGCCGATGGCACCGTGTATATGGTCGTAACGGAAGGCCGCATGGATGGTGCTACCGGTTTCTCGTTACCAAATTTGCTTAGTCTTGCTGAGGACCTTGATATGACGGATGCTATCAACCTTGACGGCGGCGGCTCATCAACACTTTGGGTGACCGGTGCTGGAGTCATCAACAAGCCCAGCGGCGGATCGGTACGAAATGTACCGAATATCATAATCGCGACTTCTAGAACACATGAACATAGCTATGTCAATGGTTTCTGCACCTGCGATACGGCTCCTTACGAGCCTGCCAAACTAGACAGCGATGGATACTATGAGATTGACAATGGCGGCAAACTGTTCTGGTTGGCGCACATAGTAAACAATGGCAATAGTAATGCCAATGCAATGCTCACAGCCGACATCGACCTTGAAAACCGCTCGTGGGTACCGATGGGCAATAACAGTAATAAGCACAGTGGTGAGTTTGACGGGCAGGGACACAGCATCAAGAACCTCAAGATTTCTACCGACGCATCGACATCATACTCTGCATTTATCGGCTACCACAACGGAACAAAAGATATCCACAACTTCAAGATTTCCGGCACTGTGACTGCTTCCGGTACCTCAGTAGATCATTTTGCAGCCGGTGTAGTAGCTTACTCTAACGGCAGCCACAAGATTCAGGACATCTGGTGTTCGGTCAATATTACCAATCCTTCCACTAATCAGGTATCGCTTCGCATGGCAGGCATCGTGACCAGAGCACAAGGGGGGACCATCAACCGCTGTGTGTATGACGGGACTGTGAACGGCGCTGCAACCAACCTGCAGGTAGCCGGTATCTTGGGTTGGCCCGATGCCAACAACACCACGGTGAGCAACTGCCTCTTCGCTGGTACACTAATCTCCACTGGCATTGACAGCAACAGTGCTTATCAAGGCGGTATCGTCGGCTACAGTAGTAGTGCGCGAAGCGGTGTGACATTTGTCAACAATTTGAGCATCGGCACCATCACCAGCCCAAAGAGCGCGACACGTTGCGGAGCACTGGTGGGCAACAACACATCAGATCCTTCGGCCTTCGTCAACAACTACATACTGGAGAACCAGCCTATTACCGGTAGTTCTACGGCATCGAACAAGGTGCCAACCGTCACTGAGATAACCGCTGCGCAGCTCACCGACGGCACACTCCCCGAAAAGTTGGATATTTATAATTGGAAACAGGGTACCAAATACCCCGAACCACATGACTATACCGCGATTTCCGAAGAGGATATGACGGTAGACGGCATCAAATACATGATTACCGGCAACAACACCGTTTCTGTGACTTATCCTAACACAGAGCAGCCCACGTCGGACAACCCGTGTACCTACAACGGTGAGGTGACGATACCGGCCACAGTGACGATCAAAGGCAAAACCTACAACGTGACTGCCATTGGCGATTATGCCTTCCATTTCGCTAATGTCACAGCGCTCAACCTGCCCGAGGGCATTACCAAACTAGGCTACAAGTCCATTTATCAGACTCAGCTTACCGAGATTGTAGTGCCGAATTCAGTGACGCTGATGGACTATGAGGCACTGGGCTATAACAAGGTGCTGGAGAAAATCACCTTTGGCGAGAATATCGCTGCCAATACTTGGGGTGACAAGCTATGTATCTATGGTGGCAAGAAATACGAGGTGTATATGAACTGCGATGCCGTGCCCAAACTCCGCTCCTACACCTTCGATTTCACAGGAGCCAATGTACACGTGAGGCCCATGATGTATGCGGCCTTTATGGAAGACGCTGCGTGGAGCAGCTACGACATAATAGGCGACCTTTGGAAGGAGTACACCTACGACGACCTGCAGCAGGTGCTGGATGAATACATTCCGAAGTTGCCCACAGGAGATGCCATAGGTACCGACCCGGGCTGCTACTCCGCAAGCAGTGCCGAGGCAATGAGCGATGCTATTGCTGAGGCGCAAGCGTTGGACGAGAACGCCACACTGGAGCAGCTCAACCAAGCCATCAACGGAATAATGATTGCCCACGATTCGCTCTATTATTACCCGCTTCACGAGGGCTACTACTACATCGAGAGCATGTGCTTCCCAGGCTATGTGCTACAGGCCGATGCCGATAATGCTAACAAAGAGGGACTTAAGGCTGTAGCTCTT